>CAZBKR010000088.1:0-7844 GCA_964492455.1 uncultured Oscillospiraceae bacterium | reverse complement strand
GCTGCACGAAGTCGCGGCCGGCCGGGTCGACGAGGCGAGCGTCCGGATCAGCCTGCAGCGTATTTTTGCGGGACGCCGGGTCGAACTGGTGACAGATACGATCCGGTCCGTGGATTATGCGGGACGTCAGGTCAAAGGAGACAGGGCGGTCTACGAGTACGACTATCTTGTGCTTGCGACCGGCTCTCAGCCCGCGTGTTTCGGCATCCCGGGGGTCGAGGAGTATTCCTGGAAACTCTGGTCCTACCAGGATGCGGTGCGTCTCAAAGCCCACATCCTCGACTGCTTCCGGCGTGCGGTCAGCGAGTCCGATCCGGAAGAGAAAAAACGGTTGCTGACTTTCTACATCGCCGGCGCGGGCTTTACGGGCGCCGAGATGGCAGGAGAACTCGCGGAGTGGGTTCCGATCCTCTGCGAAGAGTTCGGGCTATCGCGCAGCGAAGTGGAAATTGTCGCCTTCGATCTCCTCGACCGCGTGGTGCCGACCTTTCCGGCCAGACTGTCCGACAAGGCACAGCGCCGGATGGAAAAAATGGGAATCAAGGTCATGCTCAAAACCAGCCTGACCGGAGTCAATAAACATTCCGTCGAGCTCAAGCAAAACGGCGAAGCCGTGCGTTATCCGACCGACACCGTCATCTGGACGGCCGGTATCGAATGCGCGGATATCGCGAAAGACTCAAAGGAACTCCCGCAGGTCGGGCGTGCCCGCATCCAGACCGACGAATTCCTGCGTGTCGAAGGCCGGGAAGAGGTGTTTGTCGTCGGTGACAACATGTTCTATGTGCCCAAGGGCGAGGATATGCCCGTTCCGCAGATGGTCGAAAACTGCGAGCAGTCCTCGGAAATCGCAGCCCACAATATCGGGGCGGTCGCGACCGGAGAATGCGATCTGAGGTCATATGAGCCCAGATTCCACGGCGCGATGCTCTGCATCGGCGGGCGCTACGGCGTCGCGTGGGTCGGCGGCGCGAAAAAGAAAGTGTCGCTGCCCTCTTTCCTGGCGATGTTCGTGAAGCACTTCATCAACATCATCTATTTCATCCAGGTGCTGGGGTGGAACAAGGTCGCCAGCTATCTCAAACACGAGTTCTTTACGATCCGGAACAAGCGCAGTTTCGTGGGCGGCCATTTTTCCAACCGCTCTCCCAGTTTCCTGCTGTTGCCGCTTCGCTTGCTGCTGGGCTTCTACTGGGTCTACGAGGGTGCCAAGAAAATCTCTGAGGGGTGGTTGTCTTCCCCCCATCTGACCGGTTTCTTCCAGGGCGCCAACACGTTCTATGACGGGATCATCAACGGAACCGCCGGAGCCGACGCGGCCGCCGGGGCATCCGCGCCCGCTGTGGCCGGCAAGGTGCTCCTGCACTGGGACATCCTCGGTCTTTTCCGTCTGCTGCTGGTCTCTTCCTCCGATGTGGCCGTGCGCATTTCCTTTGTCCTGACCGACTGGTTTACCAACCAGGTGATCCTCCCCAACGACGGACTCCAGATGGTGTTCCAGTTCGTGATCGTTCTGTCCGAGCTCCTGATCGGAGCCGCGTTGTTCGGCGGTCTGTTCACCACGATCGCGGCCGGGTACTCCCTCATCCTGCAGGTCCTGTTTGTGATGACCACAGGTCTCTACATGGGCACCTGGTGGATGGTGGTCGCCGGGATCGCGGTGCTGTTCGGCGGCGGACGCGTATTCAGCCTCGACTACTATGTGATGCCCTGGCTCAAGAAAAAATGGGGTCGCACCCGGTTTGCCAGAAAGACGTATCTGTACCATGACTGATCACAATAGCCGTCAACCGGACGGGCAACGCCCGTCCGGGCGCATCGGCTGGGATGGTGCGCTGGACGCGGTCCGCACCGAGCTCCACGACTGCCTGCTGGGCGCGGAGGAGCCGGTTGCGGACGTCGCGCGGCATCTCGCCGCACAGACCGGAAAAGGATTGCGCGCTTCGCTGCTGCTGGCAGCCGCGTCCGGTCCGGACGGGCAGGTGGCCGCCGACGCGGTGCCGGCCGCGGCCGCGCTGGAGCTGCTGCACCTGGCGACCCTCGTCCACGACGACGTCATCGACGACGCCCCGATGCGCCGGGGGCAGCCGAGTGTGCAAGGCCGGTTCGGCCGCAAAGCGGCGGTACTGGGGGGTGACTACCTCTTCTGCCGCTGCTTTTCCCTGATCGCGAACATCCTGTCCGGTTATCCGGAACGCTTTACCGATTTTTCAAACGGGATGACCCGGGTGTGCCTCGGCGAGATCGAACAGTTGCGGCAAAACCGCAATCTCGACCTGGGATTGCGGGGATACCTGCGGATCATCTCGGGCAAAACCGCGGCGCTGTTTGCGCTGGCCTCCTATGCGGGGGCCATCCTGGCGGGCGAACCCGAGTCATCCGCGCGACAGCACGGCCGGTTCGGATTTCTGTTCGGCATGCTGTTCCAGGTGATGGACGATTGTCTCGATTACGAGGATGAAGAATCCGACGCACGCAAGACAGTGCGCCACGACCTGGCCGAGGGAGTGGTCACGCCGCCCCTCATTTTTGCCATCGCGCGGGAGCCCCGGCTCCGGACGCTGGCCGGCGCAGTCTTTACCGACCCCGCGGATCTTCGTGAGGTTCTCGGAGATGTGGTGGCGGCCGGCGGACTGCGGGATTCCTGGTCGCTGGCGGAACGCTATTACCGCAAGGCACTCCGGCAGCTGGATCGGATTCCCGATGGAATCCGCAGGGAACGGATGCGCGCGTTTCTGACGGAAGCGGTCGGCCCCAGGACCGCCCGGATGGCTGCGGCCGCCCAATCCAAGCTGCAGTCCGCCGCGGTATGAGCAAGTTCCTTTCCTTTGTCGAGATCCGAACCAAGATCGCAAGCCAGCTGCCATTCTTGTTTGGTACAGCTTATGCGGCAGTACACTGGGACGACCTCGACTGGATCAATACGTTGTTGTTCTTCCTGTCAGTACTGCTGTTTGACATGACTACCACGGCGGTCAACAACGCGATCGACACACATCTGCATCACGGACCGACCCGGGCCCACTATACCCCCGCGGTCTCCCTGCTCCTGATCCTGTTGATGCTGGGGGCCGCGTCGGGCTGCGGGATTGTGCTCGCGCTCCGGACCGGTCCGGTGGTATTGCTGACGGGACTTGCCTGTTTTGCGGCCGGATTGCTCTACACCGCAGGTCCGCTGCCGCTCTCCCGCCTTCCGGTCGGCGAGCTGTTTTCAGGCCTTTTCATGGGACTTGTGCTCCCGTTTCTCGCCGTCTATATCAACGCCCCGGCGGACGCACTGGTCACGATTTCATTTTCCGGGGGTGTCCTTGGCATCGGATTTGCGCTGCCCGCGCTTCTGCGGCTCGGCATAGCCTGTGTCCCCGCGATGATGGGCATCGCCGGTATCATGCTGGCCAACAACATCTGCGACCTCCCGGCTGACCGGGCGGTCGGACGCTATACGCTCCCGCATTTCATCGGCCTTCGCGCCGCCAAGGTCCTGTTTGCCGGGTTGTATGTGGTGTCTTTCCTTTCCGTTCCCGCCATGGCGATTGCCGGCTCACTACCTGTCTGGGTGCTGGTGGTGCTCGCCGCCGCGGTGCCCGTCGGCCGCAATGTCAGGACATTTGTGCGCAATCCCTCGAAAGAGGCGACCTTTCCTCTCAGTGTTGCCAACCTGGTCTGGATGATGGTGCCATTGATCGCGGCAGCTGCTCTCGCGGCGGTAACGGGAGGGGGCCGATGAACGAGGGCGGTGCTGTCAGAGGCGGTACCGCGACCACACTGTATGTCAGCGATATGGATGGAACACTCCTGCAGCCGAACGCCGAATGTTCCGGCTACACTGTGGAGACGTTGAACCGGCTGATCCGCGACGGGATGTTCTTTACGGTTGCTTCCGCGCGTTCTCTGGCATCAGCCCGCTCCATCCTGGCGCCTCTCGAACTGTCGCTTCCGGTCATCCTGATGAATGGCGTACAGATCTACGATCTGCGTGCCGGGCGGTTTTTGCAGGTGGAGTATATTCCGGAAGACGCGCTCCATGCGCTCCTGGACCTGTTTGCGTTCCACGATGTCTCCGGTTTTCTGTATGGTTTGGTCGATCATATCCAAACCACTTATTATGAAACTCTGAGTTCTCCCGCGCAGAAAGCGTTTATGGAGGAACGGATCCGGCGCTACCAGAAACCTTTCACCCAGGTCTCTTCCTACCGCGACATCGCGGATCGGGGGATCTGCTATGTTTCCCTGATGGGGAACCACGACAAGCTTGTCCCGGTGCGGGACGCGCTCCTGCGGATGCCATCCCTCGCGCATGTATTCTATGAGGATGTGTACTTCGACAATCAGTGGCTGCTGGAGATTCACAGTGTCCGCGCTTCCAAGGGACATGCAGTCCGATCTTTGCGTGAGCGATTCGGATTTGACCGACTGGTTGGATTTGGAGACAACCTGAACGACCACTCGCTGTTTGAAGTCTGCGACGAGACTTATGCGGTCGGCAACGCGCACCCCGCGCTTGCCGCCGCGGCGACCGGTCAGATCGGCACGAATCTGGAAGACGGCGTAGCACGCTGGCTGGCCGCACGGTTTGAGTAATCTGCTGCCCCTTCTGATACCCTGAAAAAGACCTGTCAAGACCGAAAGCCGTGATCCATGTTACGGTGTTGTGTGTAATGCACAAAAAGCACTCCACTAAACAATGAAACCTTCTGCTCTTCTGTCGGGTGTTAAGTGGCATTTCGCTCATTTTTGCTATTTAACGAACGATGAACAGCCGGTATACTGGGTTCAACAGAGAGAAACCCGTACACCAGGGAGGGCAACGATATGAAAAAACACGAACGACTCAAATGGACATCTGTGGCCGTGTCGATTCTGATGCTGGTCGGTATGCTGACCGTCGCTGTCTCGGCGATCAGCCTCAATGAGACGGGTCCCGATGCGCAGGGTGTGATGGTCTATTCGTTCCCCGCGGACGCACAGCCGGACGATGCGCACTCGGGTCCTACCCCCAACAACGGCGATCCGTACGGCACTCCGTATGCAAAATACGAGTTTTCGACTTCTTCCGGATTTGTGTACGAAGAGACGGTTGGGGAAGACCTCTTCCTCGTGACCCATCAGGCCAACGGAAACGAACGCGACACCTGCACCATCGAACTCAGATCCGATGCGGGACGGAGCTTCTATGTGGACTTCCTGAACTCCAAACAAGGGAATGTCACCTGGTACTTTGACATCAACATCACACTCAATCCGGGTGACAAGATCGTCGGGATGCCCGCCCCGCATAACGGCAATTCCTTCGGCCATATCGATATCTACGGCGAGACCGGAACCCTGGTGGTACAGCCGGATGTGACATCCGGGACGACCGCGACATCCGGAACGACCGCGACATCCGGAACGACCGTGACATCCGGGACGACCGCGACATCCGGGACGACCGCGACATCCGGAACGACCACGACATCCGGAACGACCGCGACGTCGGCTACGACCGCGACATCCGGAACGACCGCCACGTCGGCCACGACCGCGACGACGGCCACGACGGCGACAACCGCGACGACGGCCACGACCGCGACATCCGGGACGACCGCAACGTCTGCTACGACCGCAACGTCTGCTACGACCGCGACGTCGGCCACGACCGCGACATCCGGGACGACCGCAACGTCTGCTACGACCGCGACATCCGGGACAACCGCAACGTCGGCCGACACCATCACCCTTGATCCCGAGGAACTCCCGCAAGCGAGCGTGCCGACTACAGCTCCCTCCGGATCCTCGTCGTCGATGACTGAAGCGACCACCTCGTCCGCAACCACCGTCACGCTGGTGCAGGAAGAAGTGCCGCTCGCCGATACCGGTGAGACCTTATCCTGGCAGCTGTTCGCGGGTATCGGGATGATCCTCGTCGCCGGCATCCTCGTCTGGAAACGCCAGTGCGCGAAAGCATAAAGCAGACGCGAACGCCGCCGTACATCCGCACACAACAAAAATCGCCTGCACACGAACCAATCGGGTGCAGGCGATTTTTTTCGGAGAAGCAATGTTACTCTTCGTCCCGGTCTTTCCGGCGCTTCGCACCACTCCGACGCGCAAAAGAAAGTCCTCCGAACCCGCCGACGACGGCCAGGTAGAATCCGAGGTCGTACCACCAGCCCGTATTGAGCACTTCATAGATCCGGATGTTGTGTTTGAAAATTCCGATGATCAGCGAGATGGGTGCTACCCAGCCATGCCAGATGCCCCAGAGAAATCCGGCGGGATTTCCGGTGGTGGCTTTACCGTCGCCGGGGATGCATCCCGATGTAAGCAGAATCAACGGGAGCAGGATGAGCAGCAGCAGGAGGAAGCGATAGGTCCTGGATCGTGTGTTCATAAGAACTCCTTTCCGGCAAAAGCCATCACATGGCGGCCCAGGATGCGGGCCTGCTCCAAACGGGTTGGCTGGTTAATGATCTCGCCGGGACGGTCTGCCACGGCGGAAACCCCATTCAATTCGCCCGGGACGCATACGGCTCCGGCAGACAGAAAATAGTTGTGGACAATGGTCAGGGCGATGGACTGGCCACCTCCGCTGCCCCGGCCGACCGCGATGGCGCCGCCCGGCTTGCCGCGAAGAGGATGTTCGTCGCGGAGCGCGTAACTCCGGTCAAACAGTGCCTTCAGCTGAGCTGTCACATTGCGCCAGTACACCGGGGTGGCGACAAGAATCGCATCACACGCCCGCATGGCCTGGTAGACCGCATCCATCCCGTCGGCAGGAAGATGGCACCCCGATCCGTCCTGACAACCGTCACAGCCGGTGCAGGGGTGGATTTCGATTTGTGACAGCAAGACCCGGTCCACAGCCCAGTCCGCCGCGCGAAAAGGCTCGAGTGCGGCATCCAGCAGCACCTCTGTATTCCCGCCAGGGCGAGGTGTACCTGAAATTCCCAGGACTCGCATCTATTGATCTCCTTTCCGATCCATGTGCAAAATCCAAAGACCGGCCGTAGCTGACCACTATGGTCATGAAGACAGTGTACGACAAACCGCAATAAAAAACCTGCCCGGGTCCGATGGGACCCAGGCAGGCGCAGGATGGAATGATAGGACGGCTTTTCGGCTGTTTACTTGCGGACGTCCATCTCGATGCGTCCGTCCTTGATTTCGAGGATACGGTCGGCTTTTTCCGCGACCCGGCGGTCGTGTGTGATCACGATCAGGGTGGTGCCGAGTGTCTTGTTGATCTCCCGCAGGAGTCCGTAGACGGTTTCAGTCGTGTTGGAATCGAGGTTGCCGGTCGGCTCGTCCGCGAGGAGGAGTTTGGGGCTGTTGATCAGCGCGCGGGCGATCGCGGTCCGCTGCTGCTGTCCGCCGGATATTTCGGTCGCCTTGTTGTCGGCGACCCGGGTGAGTTCGACGGTTTCCAGCAGTTCGTGGGCGCGTTTTCTGATCTCTGGGGATACGGTGCCGTGTGCGATCCGGTAGGGCATCAGCACATTCTCGATCACCGTGAATTCGGGCAGCAGGTAGTGGAACTGAAACACAAACCCGATCGTCCGGTTGCGAAGCACCGCGAGCTGCTTGCGCGACATTTTGGTGGTCTCGATCCCGTCGATTGTGACCGTTCCGGAAGTCGGCTGGTCGAGGGTGCCCATGATGTTCATGAGGGTCGACTTGCCGCTGCCGGACTGACCGATGATCGAGTTGAAAGAACCTGTTTCGATCGCCAGATCGATGCCGAACAGCACCTGGGTGCGAATTTTGTCACCGTAGAATTTTTCGATGTTCTGGAGTGTCATGATGTCAGCCATTGCGGATCACCTCGATCGGATTGAGCCGGGAGGAAGCCCGGGCCGGGACCA
>CAZBKR010000087.1:0-7992 GCA_964492455.1 uncultured Oscillospiraceae bacterium | reverse complement strand
GATATCGGGTTCCCTCTCAATCGAATCGGACGAAAACGCATGGGGAAACAGTGCGTCAAACCGGTACACCACATAAGTCCCGTCCGCACGGCAGGCTGCCACCAGAAAGTCCTGTCCGGCAAATTCGGACAGGAATTGACGACAAATCCCGCAGGGCAGACAAGGGGTGGGATCCCGGCTGATCACCGCTATCGCGGTAAAGAGTCTTGCTCCCGCACCAGCCGCCTGAACCGCCGCGGATCGTTCCGCACAGATCGTGGCGCCAAACGACAGGTTTTCGACATTGCATCCGGCAAACACCCGGCCGTCCGAGGTCAGGATGGCCGCCCCCACCGGAAATCCCGAATAGGGAGCGTACGCTCCGTCCCGGGCAATCATCGCCCGCGCGGCCAATGCGTCCAGCGATTCGGTTTTAGGATCGGGGTCATTCATGCAAGTCTCCTGCGGCAGGTCATATCAGTGTAATCGATTCCGGGCTCCGGTTCAAATCCGCGGCGCACCGGACTCGGCCGGTTCCACCCTCCGGCACTCGAGCGGTCCACGGCGCCGGAGGGGAGCGGCCCACCGGACCGCGTTCACGAGAATCCGACGGACGGACGGATGGGTCCGGTACGTCGGATAGGCTTCGTGGCCGGGTTGAAAATAGAAGACTTTCCCGTACCCGCGGTGATAACAGCACCCGGAGCGGAACACTTCGCCCCCCTGGAACCATCCGATGAACACCAGTTCGTCGGGCTGCGGTACGTCAAACGGCTCGCAATACATCTCCTCTTCCGCGATGTCAAAGGACAGAGGGATGCCCTCCGCGATCGGATGGGAAGGCATACAGCACCAGACCCGTTCCCGGTCATCGTCCCGCCAGTCCAGCGTACAGGAGGTCCCCATCAGCCGGGTAAACACCTTGGACATGTGTCCGGAGTGCAGCACGATCAGCCCCATCCCCCGGAGCACATGCTGTTGTACCCGGTCCACCACAATGTCGCTCACCCGATCGTGCGCGAGATGCCCCCACCAGACCAGCACATCGGTGTCCTCCAGTACGGCTTCGGGGAGTCCGTGCTCGGGCATATCGAGCGTCGCGGTACGCACAGAGATGTCCCCGGCGTTCCCGAACAGCTCGGCAAGCGTACCGTGGATACCGCTGGGATAGACCTGGCGTATCCTGGGGTCTTTTTGTTCATGTACGTTTTCATTCCAGACTGTCACACGGATGGACATCGGATGCCACCTTTCTGCTGTGTCCGGGCCGGGGCTTATCAGCCTGCGGATTGCGGACGATCGGGATGTACCGCGGTGTGCATCAGCAGCACGAGCGGTTCAGAATCGGATGTATTGGCATAGGTCACGCCTGCAGCGGCCGCCTCTGCGGAGACGAAGTACTCGTCACGGGTCAGTGCGCCGTAACGGATGAGGGTCGGCGTCTCCACCACGTGGACGCCTGCCCGTCCGTGTCCCTGAATAGCGATGAAACCGTAAGCGACCGGTTCGCGCAATGTCACCTGCGTACCCGGGAACAGGGTCAGCCGCTTGGCCGTCACGACCGGACAGCGGTACCCGATCCACTCCTCCCGATATCCTTGTTCCTCCATCTCCGTTTCGGGACGAACAGGAAGCGGCGGCATGAAACGGTTTTTGAAAAAGTCCGGATCGACATTTTTGTCCCAGTCCAGCAGCGATATCAGTGCGTCCACATCACCGTGCTGTTCAGGCGGCACATCTTTCCACAGCAGTGAGGAGTCCACGACATGCTCCCCCAGAAGTACCGACTGGAACATCGAGAGAACATCCGACGCATATTGCGGCTCATAGGTGCACAGACTGCCCGGGGCGTGCAGAATGCCGGGCGGGACGTCCCAACCGGTGTCCAGCACAAGCCGGTAGGCCCGCGACAGTGCGGTAATCCCGTTGTCGCCTTTCTCAAAGCCGCGTAGACACGCCTGTACCTGTTCGCGTGTCGTTCCGGGGTTCAATCCAAAAAAGGTATAGGGAAACTCCCCGCCGTGATTGTTCATCTGGGAAGGGAAAAAGTACATCTCCGGCTTGGGTTGGGCATTCACCCGGGCAGCGGCCTCCTCATCCAGATGAATGTGGTGCGGGAGAGGACCCAGATTATCGAAAAACTTGGAAAACATCGGCCATCCGCCGAACCGGTCATACACCGCTTTGCCGATCAGTGTTCCCTTGAACCGCCCGACCGCTTCGGTCAGCAATGCGCGGTTGCCTGTCGCGTCCACCACATAGCTGAGCCCCTCATCTTCAGGAGTGCCCGGTCCGTTGTCTGCATGGGTTGTGGAAGAGAGCCATCTTTCGTCGATCGCGCCGCGCTGGAGTCCCAGCGCGTAATAATCATCCGGATGCAGCCGGATACGCCGGCCGGGCCGGCAAAATGAGCGGGGTACCCAGGCGGGTGCGAGACGCAGGATTCCGCGTCCTTCTTCCATCGCGCGGTCAAGTACCGCGCCGGTCTGTTCATGTTGCATATGATGCCTCCCTACATGCGGTTTCTGTCTCGTTTCAGTATAATCAAAATAGTCGCCCCTGACACGCTGCGACCGTGTCCCGGTATAGCTTCGGGAATTATCCTGTACATCGCCTGGATCCGGATACAGGTAACGGAGGAATCCCTTTTGAACAACATGATCATCCGCCCCGGCATGCGCATTCTGTTTCAAGGGGACAGCGTCACTGACGCCGGCCGTGACCGCGCCCGATCCGATCATCTCGGGTGCGGGTATCCGCAGTTTATTGCAGGCTGGTTTACGATCGTACACCCTACCGCAAAGGTGACTTTCGTAAACCGCGGTGTCAGCGGCGACAGGCTCAGCGATCTGCTGGCGCGCTGGACCGCAGATGCTGTCGAACTACGGCCGGACATCGTCTCGATTCTCATCGGGATCAATGACGTCTGGAATCGCTATCGCGGACGCGCAGCAACCCCTCACGACGGTTTCGAACGAGATCTCCATACCTTGCTCAAGCGTACGCGTGATGAAACCGGCGCGCAGATCGTCCTGCTGGATCCTTTTGTCCTGCCGGTTCCTGACGACCGTAAAGTATGGCGGGAAGATCTGGAACCCAAACTGGAAATCCTGCGCGCACTATCCGACCGGTTCGGCGCGGTACGGATCCCCCTGGATCAGGTGTTTGCCCGGGCGGCCGCATCGGGTGACCCGGCAGTCTGGGCCGCGGACGGTGTCCATCCCACGCCCGCGGGGCATGCGCAGATCGCACGTGCCTGGCTGGATCGGGTGACGTTTGAATCCTGACCTTTCTCCCGCAGCAGCAACAGCAACAAGGAGGTGCCCACTTATGAAATCCATCCGACCTGTGCGTAAAATCGTGACCGGAAGATCCACCGTCGACGGTGCGGGTGTCCATCTGGTCCGGGTGATCGGGTATCACGATGTCCAGGATTTCGACCCGTTTCTGATGCTGGACGCGTTTGACTCGACGGACCCGGAAGACTACATCAAGGGATTTCCGTGGCATCCGCACCGCGGCATCGAAACCGTGACGTACCTCGTGGAGGGCGAGATCCGGCACGGGGACAGCCTCGGCAACGAGGGTGTGATCCGGGACGGCGACGCCCAGTGGATGACCGCGGGATCCGGAATCCTGCACCAGGAAATGCCGCAACCCGCAGAGCGGATGTTCGGGGTACAGCTCTGGCTCAACCTGCCCGCCAGGGAGAAGATGACAGATCCTCAATACGGAGACATTCTGGCCGGTCAGGTACCGTTACAGCAAGAGGTTGGCGCCGCGGTGCGGATTGTCGCTGGCCCATACAATGGCCAGCCCGGCGCCTTCGAAGGCCGTCACGTCAAAGCCGTCTTTCTGGATGTGTCGCTCGAAGCCGGTACGATCTGGGAGTACGGCTGCGCCCCGGATGCGACGTTGTTCTTTTATGTACTGCAGGGAGCCGGCCGAACCGGGTCCCGCGGAGAGACCGAAGTCGGCCGCCGGCAGGCGGTGCTGACGGAGCCCGGCGATCAGGTTCGAATCGAAGCCGGGACTGAAGGGATGCGTCTGCTGCTTTTTTGCGCCCCGCCGCTTGGCGAGCCGATTGCCTGGGGCGGCCCGATCGTGATGAACACCGAACAGGAGCTCGCACAGGCCTTCCGCGAACTGGACGAGGGAACCTTCATCCGGACCGGGGCGACCCCCGGATCGTGAGAGCTCACGCTTATTTTGCCTGGAGATAGCAATCACCATGAACCGAAAGGGGCCGCCTGGCATATACCAGACGGTCCCTTTGGTTCTCAGTCGGATCGCGCCGTCGTCAGTCCGGCAGCTCGACATCCTCGTAGAATTTGTAGGTGGAGAGATTCGCGGCGGGGCTGAAGAAGCAGGCCGCCTTGAGTTCGGTATCTCCGGTGTTTTGCAGGATGTGGATGCTCCCCTGCGGGAAATGGATCAGGCATCCCTCCCGGACCGGGGAGATCTCGCCGTCGATCATGACGCGGCCGGAGCCGTGCACGATATAGACCAGTTCATCTCCTTCGGGATGAGCATGCGCGGGTTTGACCGCCTGTCCGGGCATGACGCGGATGACACACATGGAAGAACGGTCGTTTCCCGTCGTTTCCGGTGTGAGCAGCCAGCGCATATAGCGCCCGGGCAGCGGCTTTTCTTCGATGGTGCGTTCGTCGATGACCATAGGGTCGGCCTCCTCGTATCTTCAGCCCAGCAGAGCGCGGACCGCGTCCAGTATACCGGCCGCGTCCAGCCCGTAGGCTGCAGTCAGTTGTTTGTAGGTACCGCTGTGGACAAATTGCGGCTTGCCGTCCTTGTCGAGCAGGTTGACCGCCTTCATCCGGGAAGGATCAAAGCCGCGCCCGTCCTGGAACAGCGTGCGGGACGCCTTGCTCCAGAGATAGCCGTTGTTCTGCTCCGCGAACAGGACAGGTGTGCCCGCCTCCGCCAGTGCAAGTACGGTTTCCGGATCGTAGGAAGCCATATCGACGACGCCGATGGACAATCCTTCTTCCGCTGCCTTTTTCGAAGCGGCCATCGCCTCGTGCACCCCGCGTCCGCTGGACACGATCACGGCCGCGTGGGCTTCGCTTCCGGTCAGCCAGGCGGCCTTGCCGTACTCGAAGGCATAGTCTTCCCCGTACAGTACCGCGGAAGCCGCGCGCATAATCCGGAGATAGACGATGCCCCGGTCACCCTCGGCAATCCAGCGCATGATCGAAAGAAGCTGGCGAGGGCAGGAGGTATCGATGATCCGGATCAGGGGCATCTGGTCCAGGAACATGACATCGTCGTTGCCCATATGGGTCGCGCCGTTGGTCTGGGTATCAAAGTTTGCGGCGGTAGCCAGCAGTGTGATGTCCAGCCCGTGTCCCTCGGACAGCCAGGCGTGGGGACCTTCCATTCCCTCGAACCGCTCCTGCTGACCGATCGCGATACGGCGCAGCACGCGCAGGTCAAAGAAGGGACAGAAGGTAGACGCCCACACGTTGTAGCCCAGCGAAGCATACGCCTCCGCCATGCCCATCATGCTGGCCTCCGCGATACCGACGTTGATCGCGCGTGTAGCGTCGACCTGCATCATGCCGGGCTGGAGCCCGGACGTGGATGACAGATCCGCATCGAGTGTCACGATTTTGGGATCCAGACCGAACGCCTGGATCGTCTTGGCAACGATATCGCTCGCGGCATAGGACTTAGCAGGGTCGATGGCGGGAAGCGCGGCGGGATTGTACGTGACCTTTTTGTCACGCACCTCGGCACGCCCCTTGCGGACCATGGCTTTGGCAGGCTTGACATCGACGACTTTGCCGGCACGCATCGAGAGCGAAAGCATCATATCTTCCGCGTCTTCGCGCAGCATCGCACGCTCTTCTTCCTCGAGCATTTCGTAGATCGCGAGGAATTCCTCGACCCGGGCCGTGCGGCGGCGGTTCTGGAGCTCGCTTTCACTGGCGTAGACATCCGCCGAGAGGGTGATTTTGTGTTTGTTGGTGATGTCTGCATACCCGCCCTGCCCTTTGTAGCCTTCGCACAGAATGGCGGTGGGTCGGCCGTCCCGCTCTCCGAACGCGAATTCTTCGAGCGCGGCCAGCACGGGTTCGTATCCCCGCGCGTCCACTTCGACCACGTTCCATCCGAAGCCTTCGAGGCTGGTGGCGAGGTCCGTGATGTTGAGCAGGAGCTTTTTGCTGTCGTCGAGCTGACCGAAATTGCGGTCGACGATCATACACAGGTTATCCAACCCCTGGTCGCCGGCAAACTGTACGGCCTCCCATATGTTGCCTTCCTGGAGTTCGCCGTCGCCGGTCATCACATAGGAATCGTAGGACGGCGTCCCGCGGTTGGCTGTCGCCAGACCGACCGCGGCCGACAGTCCCTGTCCCAGCGGTCCGGTTGAAATCGGAATACCGGGCAGAACGGGACCGGGATGTCCGTTGAGAATGCTCTCAAACGAACGGGAGTTTTCGAGTAGAGACTTGTCGAAATAGCCCAGATCCGCGTAGATCGCTGCCAGTGCGGCGACCGCGTGCCCCTTGCTCAGGATGAACGTATCCTGGTCGCGGGAAGCGGGTTCCAGCGGATTGCAGCGGATCACGCCGCCGTGGTAAAGCGCCACAAGCGGCACCACCGCCGAAAACGCGCCACCGATGTGGACACCGCGGTCTACCGCGGTGTCCGCCTGGTGCAGGATCGACAGACGCATATCGCTGTCCTTGATGGACAGCAGGGCCAGTTTTCCTTTTTCATACGTCATGTTGTACTTTTCTCCTTCGGGGCAGGTCTATTCCTCAGGCGAGATCGAGGTGACATAGGGAACCAGTCCGATGACCGGTTTGTTCGACCAGATCGGGGTGCAGGGCTTGTGCTCTTCGGAACTGCCGAAATACTTCGCGTCCGGATAGAACTCCAGCATTTTCTTCGCGCAGTCGCCGTAAACGATGATGTCACCTTCGGCATCCTTCACGTAAGGTTCGAACTGCAGACCCGTGAAGATAGTAAGAGGTTTCTTGCGGCGGGCGAGGACACCGTTGACTTTGAGAGCGTCGAGCGCCATGCGCACGAGCACGCGGCAGCCGGGTTCGCAGGCGGAGCCGACGACTACGTTGACGCCGTCAAACACACCGGTCAGAGCGGTATCGGCCTTGTTGAAGCGGCGCTTCACATTGGCGATGGGTTCTCCGACGATCTCGATCTCCTCCAGTTTGTTCGTGCCGAGTCCGTTGTTGGCAGCGCAGACAGTGACCGGGTTGGTGCCTGGCTGATCCCAATCCATGATGGCTTCGCAGACCGTGTCGACCGCGACCGGATCTTTGCCCGCGTACATCACGTTGAAGTCTTTGATGAGATCATCCGCATAAGGACTGAACGGGCCGTTGCCCTGGCAGGCATACAGACAGTCAACCAGGAACCAGGTGGCCTTGTTTGCGATGTTGAGGTTGGTGATTTTCTGGTAGATGTCGTCGCGGTGGCACTCCGCCATCCAGAAATAATCCGGCAGGCAGCCGAACTGCAGTTTGAGCGCGTTGGTGATGCCGGTGTGGATATGGACTTTCATCTTGGGCAGACCGATGTAAACGTCGGCTTCCTTGATGATCTTGGCTACGGGGAACGTGCGGAAGCTGTTGGGGATACCGGTGTCGAACATTTCCCATTCCACGTTGTCGAGCGGGCACAGCTCAGCGCCGGTACGCTTGGCGACGTCCACGATGCCGCAGCCTTCCATGGCTACGAGCGTGTCACGACCCTGGGCACAGCGCTCGATGATCTTGACTGAACCGGGGTTCTGCTCTTTGATCAGTTCGATGACGGCTTCAAGAACGCGGGGGTCGGTGGTAAATCCGCTGCCCGGATCCGACGGCACGACCGTGTTGATCTTGATCACGACGTTGTTGCCCGGTTTGACGATGTTTTGCATTCCGCCCATGGAACCGTCCGCGACGGACCGCACCATGCGCTTGACTTCGTCCAGCTGTTCCCGGTTGTATTTATCGGGAGCGCCGATATTTTTCTGTGCTT
>CAZBKR010000086.1:0-8047 GCA_964492455.1 uncultured Oscillospiraceae bacterium | reverse complement strand
CCGGTTCGCGTTTCAATGCGGCGGGCGATGTCCATCGCGTCGCCGGCTCCTTCCGCGACAATCACGATATAGTGCTTTTTGCCCCGGTTCCGGCCTTCCAGAATCTTGTTTACCACATGGCTTTCCACATCACGCTCGATTTCAGGGACCAAAATCACTTCCGCACCGACTGAGATGCCTACATTGAGTGCAATGTACCCGGCGTGCCGGCCCATGACCTCAATAACACTGCAGCGTTCGTGTGAAAACGCGGTATCGCGCAATTTGTCGACCGCTTCCATCGCCGTATTCATCGCTGTATCGTATCCAATGGTGTACTCGGAACATCCGATGTCGTTGTCGATGGTTCCGGGAATCCCGATGACCGGCAGTCCCTGGTCCGCCAGGTCCCGGGCTCCGCGGAAAGTGCCATCCCCTCCGATCGGAACGACGGCGTCGAGCTTGAACACGCGGGCCATTGCCACCCCCTGGCGGACCCCTTCGGGAGTCGCAAAGGTTTTACTGCGCGCGGTCATGAGAAAAGTTCCGCCTCGCTGCATAATGTCGGAGACATCCCGGGAACCCAGTTCCACAAAGTCCCCTCTCCAGAGTCCATGGTATCCGCGCCGGATTCCATACACCTTGATTCCGTAATAGGAGGCGGCCCGTACAACGCCGCGGATCGCGGCGTTCATGCCCGGCGCGTCACCTCCGCTGGTCAGCACCCCGATGGTGGATATCCTGGGGACCCTGTCTTCCATACCTGCCTCCTGATGTTTGCTTCTTTGCGATTACAGCAAAGCGATGTTGTCGATACCCGTCCGATCCGCGATCGCGCGCAGGACCGGATCGGTTCGCTCGATCCAGTACTCTTCCGGCAAACGGATCTGTTCGCCGGATTGATCCAGATACACCCCGGTTCTGCAGTCTCCATGAAAGAACCGCAGCATAGCGAGAAGGCGGCGATATCCGGCATCGTCCTTCCGACCGAAATAACGGATACACAGGACGGATCCGGAGCGCTCCTCTGCCCGGGCATCCTGTGCTTCTGGGTCCGGATCGCGTGACGCTCCGTCTTCTTCCGGAGGTGGTGCCTGATACGGAAAGGAACCGTCCTCATCCGGAGGTGGCTCCGGATCAGGTACAGGCACACGGCGCCCTGCGGGTTTTCCGTTGCGTATGGACGCAGCGATCGTGGCCTCCATCTCGTCCAGCAGCCGAACCCGATCGACGGTGAGCTGTCCTTCTGACTCCTCCCGTCCTCCGGAGGCGGCGCGCATCCCGACCGTTCCTTCCAGGAGTACCGCGGCATCGGGTTGCAGGATCGCGCTGTATTCGCGCAACACACGGGGGAATACAATCGCCTCATATTCGCCCGCGAGATCCTCGAGTGTCAAAAAACACATCAGATCATTCTTGCGGGTCGTCTTGTTCTTTCTGGCGAGCACCAATCCGGCCATCACCTCACGTGCCCCTTCGTTCAGCCCCGGACGGGGAGTCGCAAAGTCTTCTTCGGATTGCACATCCCCGTTATCCTCCGCCGGATGGGCCGATAA
This sequence comes from uncultured Oscillospiraceae bacterium, assembly GCA_964492455.1. Taxonomy (GTDB): domain Bacteria; phylum Bacillota; class Clostridia; order Saccharofermentanales; family UBA5734; genus JAAYKS01. Next base: position 6,512 of record CAZBKR010000086.1, on the reverse strand, counting down.
GGCCGAGCTGTCTATGGTCACATAACGTTGGATGACATCCGAAAAGCGATCGAGCGGGTGTCCGGACAGATAGAAGCCCAGCATCTCTTTTTCCAGCATAAGCCGCATCTCGGAACTGAACTCCCGGATGTCGGGATAACCGGGCTCCATATCCGCATATTCGCGAGCCTCCTGCGTATCGCAGGATTCAAACAACGTCATCTGCCCTTCCATCTGTGTTTTGCGCAGGCTGGATTCCTGTGCGAAGCACAGGTCGATTACCGCGACCATCCGGGCACGCTCGATGCCGAATCCGTCACACGCACCTGCTTTCACCAGGCTCTCAACCGCTTTGCGGTTCATCCCTGTGGCGGACATCCTGCGCAAAAATGTGCCATAGGAAGTATACTCGCCATTCGACGTCCGGTCGGCGATGAGCTCCGTCACAACCCCCGCGCCGACGTTTTTGACCGCCGCCAGCGAGAACCGGATCCTGCCACCCTCGGTGAGAAATTTGACCCCGCTCAGATTGACGTCCGGCGGGAGCACCTCGATGCCCATCCGCCTGGCCGCGCGTACGTAATGGGCCGCCTGCCTGGATCCGCCCCCGATAAAACTGTTGAGCATGGCCGCCATGAATTCGACCGGGTAGTGGATCTTGAGCCAGCCGGTGATGTAGGCGACGACAGCATAGGCGGCTGCATGTGACTTGTTGAAGGCATACCCCGCAAACGCCATCACATCGTTGAAAATCTTGTCCGCGACCGGCTCCGGCACCCCGCGGGCGATCGCACCCGGGACCGGATTCCCTTTCTCGTCTTTGCCGCCGTACAGGAACAGAGATCGCGATTTTGCCAGTTCGTCAGGCTTCTTTTTTGCCATTGCGCGCCGGACATTGTCCGACTGCCCCATCGAAAATCCCGCGAGGTCGCGTACGATGCGCATGACTTGCTCCTGATACACGACACATCCGTAGGTCACGTCGAGAATGGGCTCCAGCAGAGGGTGGTCATATCGGATCGTTGCGGGATCATGGCGTGCGGCGACATAGCGGGGGATCTGCTCCATCGGACCGGGGCGGTACAGGGAGATACCCGCGATGACATCCTCGAGTGAGGTCGGGCGCAGATCCTGCATAAACGAAGTCATCCCCGGACTTTCCAGTTGGAACACCGCTTCTGTTTTTCCCTCTCCGATCATACGGAATACTGCCGCGTCGTCCATGGGAAGGTTGTCATAATCGAGGGTGACGCCATGGTTTTCGAGCACCATCGCGGCGGCGTCCCGCATGACTGTCAGGGTGCGGAGGCCGAGAAAGTCGATCTTGAGCAACCCGATCAGCTCTACGTTGTTTTTGTCGTACTGGACCACGATTGCCTCGTCGTTGCGGGACAGCGGAACCGTACGGGTCAGCGGATCGCTGGCGATGACCACCGCCGCCGCGTGGGTGGAGGCATGGCGCGGCAACCCTTCCAGCCGGAGTGCGATGTCGATGATTTCGTGCGCCTGCGGATCCCGGTCATAGGCCGCGCGGAATTCCTGTGATTTATCCAGCGCTTTGGCCAATGTGATATCCAGTTCGGCGGGGATGCTTTTGGCGAGCGTACGGGAGGCATCGTAGGGGTAGTTGAGTGCGCGGGCGACGTCGTTGACCGCTGCGCGGGCCGCGAGAGTTCCAAACGTAATCACCTGTGCGACATGGTCCGCACCGTATTTCTCTGTCACATAGTCGATGACTTCCTGCCGGCGTTCGTAACAGAAATCGATGTCGAAATCCGGCATGCTGACACGGTCGGGGTTGAGAAACCGCTCGAAAACCAGTTCATACTTCAACGGGTCAATATTGGTGATGCGCAAGCAGAACGCGGCAAGCGAACCCGCACCGGATCCGCGCCCCGGACCGACCATGATGTCTTTTTCGTGTGCAAACCGGATAAAGTCCCAGACAATCAGAAAATAATCGGTGAATCCCATCTGGTCGATGACGTCCAGTTCGTAGTCGAGACGTTCACGGTACAGGGTTTCGGGGTAGGGGGAGCCAGCTGCGAGTCGGCGTACCAGCCCCTGTTCGCAAAGTGTCCGCAGGTACAGTCTGTTGTCGGATCCGTCGGGTGGCTGAAAATGGGGCAGCAAGGTGCGACCGAACGACATCGTCACCTGACAGCGCTCCGCGATCCGAACCGTGTTTTCGAGCGCTTCCGGAATGTCCGCAAACGCCTCCGCCATCTCTTCAGGGGATTTGACATAAAACGCGTCGGTCGGCAGCCGCATCCGGTCCTCGTCGGTCATGCGTTTCCCGGTCTGGACACAGAGCAGTACCTCATGTGCGTGCGCGTCTTCTTGTTTCATATAATGGCAGTCGTTGGTCGCGACCAGCGGAATACCGGTCCTGCGGGACAGCGCGATCAGTTCGGCATTGACCCGGTTCTGATCCGGGATCCCGTTGCTCTGGATTTCCAGGTAATAATTCTCCGGTCCAAACCAGTCCTGATACTGCCGGGCCAGCTGTTCCGCGCCCGCGGTATCCCCGCGCAGAAGCAACTGGGGTATTTCCCCTCCGAGGCACGCGCTGAGCGCGATCAATCCGTCCGCGTGCCGGCGGAGCAGCTCGTGGTCGACGCGGGGACGGTAGTAAAATCCGTCGACATACCCGGTCGACACCAGCTGGATCAGATTCTGAAAGCCTTCGTTGGTTTCCGCCAGCAGGACAAGATGTGCGGGTTCCTTGTCGGTCCCCGCCTGTTTATCCAGATGGGACCGGGGTGCCACATACACCTCACACCCGATGATCGGTTTGATCCCCTCCCTGCCGCAGGTCCGGAAAAAATCGATCACGCCGAACATGCTGCCGTGATCGGTGATCGCGCAGGCATCCATCCCGAGCTCTTTGAGCCGGGCGGGCAGTTCCGCAATCCGGATCGCACCATCCAGCAGACTGTATTCCGTATGCAGATGCAGGTGGACAAACGAACTCATGGACGCAGCATCTCCTCCATATGTATACGGAGCGCGTCGACCATCGATGACAAACGTGCCTTACAGGCGGCGGCATCCGCGTCGTAAGCCCCTGCGTAGATCTTGATCTTGGGTTCGGTGCCGGACGGGCGCACACAGAACCAGTCGAGTCCGTCCAACTCATACAGAAGCACATCCGAACGCGGGAGATCCAGCGGTCGCGCGGAGGTATCCGTAAAGTCCGTTTCCACAGACTCCAGATAATCTTTAACACGCGATACAGGCAATCCGGCGGTCCGTTCCGACTTGGAGGCCCGCAACCGTTCCATCCCTTTCCGGATGCGCTGGAGCCCTTCACGGGATTCCAGCGAGATCGAAAGTGTCTGCTCCGCGGCATGCCCGAAACGGCGGAACAAGTCCTGCAGCCAATCGTACAACGTCATGCCCCGGTCGCGCGCGACCGCCGCCATTTCGGCCGCCAGCATCGCGGCGACCACCGCGTCCTTGTCCCGTACGTCCGTCCCGGACAGGAAACCAAAGCTTTCCTCAAAGCCGAACTGGAAATGCATGTCTCCGTTCTCATCGTGCTCTTTGATCAGCTCTCCGATGTATTTGAACCCGGTCAGACATTCCATGAGTGTCACACCGTAATGGGTGGCCACGCGTCTCGCGAGCTTCGTGGAAACGATCGTAGTGACACAAAACGACCGGTCGGGCAATGTGCCCGCTGCCTGCCGGGACGACAGGATGTAATCCATCAGGAGCAGCCCGATCTGATTGCCGGTGAGTACGGTGTAAGTCCCGTCCGACCCGCGCAATGCCAGCCCCATGCGGTCCGCGTCCGGGTCTGTGGCGATCACCAGATCCGCCTGTTCTTTCCCCGCCAGGGAAATTGCCCGCTCCAGTGCCGCGCGTTCTTCCGGATTGGGTGCTTTGACCGTCGAAAAATCGGGATCCGGGAGCTCCTGTTCAGGAACTACGAGGACCTGCCGGAATCCGGACTCGGCCAGAACCCTGCGGACCGGGACATTGCCGGAGCCATGGAGCGGCGTGTAGACAATCTTCATGTCCGCATGCCGGGCAACCGCATCTCTATGAAGCGCCAGATGGGATAACATCTCCATATAAGTGTCATCCAGCTCTTTTCCTATGACAACCAGTCGTCCTGACGTCAGGTGTTCTTCGTAAGAACCCATCTCTATAGAGGTCGGGTCAATGATTTCGTCCATCCGGGCAGCGATCTGGTCTGCGGTTTCCGGCGGGCATTGTCCCCCATCCGGACCGTATGCCTTGAACCCGTTGTAAGCGGCCGGATTGTGACTGGCGGTGATCATGACACCACCGGCTGCGCGGTAATGCCGGATTGCATATGACAACACAGGAACCGGCCGCAGGGTATCTGAGAGCCGGGCCAGTACACCGTGTGCGGCAAACACGCAGGCGGTGACGCGTGCAAATTCCTGCGACATCCTACGGGAGTCAAAAGAAATGACGACACCCGCGTCCATGTCGGCTTGTCCCCTGGAAGCGATGTCCCGCGCGAATCCCGCCGCGGCCATCGCGACGGTATACACATTCATCCGGTTGGTACCGGCACCGATCACGCCGCGCAGCCCGGCTGTCCCGAACTCGAGGGAGCGGTAAAACCGATCTTCGATTTCTGCCGGATCCTCTGAGATCCGGAACAGCTCTTCCCGGGTGGCCTTGTCGAAACGGGGTTGCGTGGTCCAGAAATGGTACCGGTCACGGGCGTTCATACGAATTCCCTCCGTCTGCGATGTTACGTAGTGCTGGTTTGAGAAAATTATACCATTCACGGAGACCGGGCCGACCGGTCACAGACGATCAGAGGTCCAGCAACTCAACAGAACGGAACTGTCCTATTCCGAGAGTTTCCCACGGATCGCAATGGCCAGATCCCGGAGCCGGGCCGCCTCTTCAAACGCCAGCTGTCTGGAGGCTTCCCGCATCTCACGTTCGATGCGCGGCAGCAGTTTTTCGAGCTCGGTACGGCTCATCGCGTCGAACCGGTATTCTGAAGCGTCTTCCGCCACTTTCACCTTGAGGTCGACGCCTGCTTCGTCCGCTACGGCTTCCAGTGTCTCCAATACATCCCGGACTTCTTTGTGCACACTGACCGGGGTAATCCCGTGCTTCAGGTTGTATGCCTCCTGGATATTGCGACGGCGGTTGGTCTCAGAGACCGCGCTCAGCATCGACGGGGTGACTTCGTCCGCGTACATCACTACCCTGCCGTTGACATTGCGGGCGGCGCGTCCGATGATCTGGATCAGGGAAGTCGCAGAGCGGAGGAATCCTTCCCGGTCCGCGTCCAGAATCGCGATCAGTGACACTTCCGGCAGATCCAGCCCCTCGCGCAGCAGGTTGATCCCGACCAGTACGTCGAATGCGCCGTTCCGCAAATCCCGGAGGATCTCCATGCGTTTGAGGATCTCTACGTCCGAATGGAGATATTTGACGCGAAGCTTCTCCTCCTGGAAAAATGAAGTCAGGTCCTCCGCCATTTTTTTTGTCAGCGTCAGCACCAGTGCACGTTCGCCCCGTGACACGGTCAGACGGATCTCTTCCATCAGATCCTCGATCTGTCCGTCCACCGGGCGGATATGGAGTGCGGGATCGACCAGGCCCGTCGGCCGGATGATCTGCTCCGCGATCTGCTCCGCGTGTGCCGCCTCATAGCGCGATGGCGTCGCACTCACGAATACGGTCTGTCCCATGCGTTGTTCGAACTCCTCGAACCGCAGCGGACGGTTGTCGAACGCCGACGGCAGGCGGAATCCGTATTCCACCAGCGTCTCTTTACGCGCACGATCGCCGTTGTACATGGCGCCGATCTGCGGGACAGTCACATGGGACTCGTCGATAAACAGGAGGTAGTCTTTGGGAAAGAAATCCAGCAGGGTATAAGGGGGCATGCCCGGGGTCCTCCCCGTCAGATGCCGCGAGTAGTTCTCGATCCCCTTGCAGAAACCGGTCTCCCGGAGCATTTCGAGATCGTAACGCGTGCGTTGCTCCAGCCGATAAGCCTCCAGTGGTTTGCCTGCGTCCTGGAGTTCCTTGAGCCGCTCGTCCAGTTCTTCCTCGATCGTAACCAATGCCCGCCGGACTTTGTCTTCGGTGGTCGCATAATGGGAGGCGGGAAAGATTGCGGTATAGCTGCGCGAGCCGATGGTCTTGCCGGTCAGCCGGTCCAGCTCCAGCACTTTTTCAATCTCGTCTCCGAAAAAAACCACCCGCGTCAACGTATCCTCAGACGAGGCCGGATAGATGTCCAATGTGTCTCCGCGGACGCGGAAGCTCCCCCGCTTGAGTTCGAAGTCATTGCGGTTGTACTGGATGTCGATCAACGCGCGGATGACCTCGTCCCTATCCTTTTGCATGCCCGGCCGCAGCGAGACCATCAGCTCCCGGTAATCCTCCGGATTTCCGAGTCCATAGATGCAGGAGACGCTGGCGACGACGATGACGTCCCGCCGCTCCAGTAGCGCGGACGTGGCTGAATGCCGCATCCGGTCGATCTCTTCGTTGATCGCGGAATCTTTGTCGATATAGGTGTC
>CAZBKR010000085.1:0-8211 GCA_964492455.1 uncultured Oscillospiraceae bacterium | reverse complement strand
CGATCCAGCAGGATTTCACGGATCCGTTCTCCGACCCACGTTCCGCCGGGTTCCCGGATCACAAGGGTCCGGTACCCTTTCTCGCGAAGCGACCGGTCGGCCTTCTCAAGGTGCGTGGTCTTGCCGCAACCATCCAGCCCTTCGAATGTGATGAAAACGCCGTTCATGTCTCCCCCCGCATTCGAAGTATCTGGCTGCCTTTATTATACATTACGTACAGCGCCTGCGGAAAGCGATCCCGCAGGGATCGTGCGGATTTCGCAACCTTCCGGTGATATATGACCGCATCCCCGCGTAACGGATCGAACGCCGACGACCTCAATGCCGGAAGCGATCAAACCGCGGATCAGTCTGATCCGGTCCAGATCAGGGATCTCTCCAGGCCAGATCAATGGAATTCCGGGCGGATACGGAACCAGCGATCCGGTCGAGACCCGCCCGGCCGACTCTTCCAGCGGTGTCCATTCTCCTCGTTCCCCTTCCACGAGAAACCGCCGCGGGTGCGCAGCACGCTCAGGCGGGACCGCATACGCGCGAGCCAGATCCTGGCCGGATACTGCAATAATCTGTGCGGCTGTACTTTGCGCCTTCCGGTCGGGGTATTGCTCGAGAATGTCGGCAAGTGCCGTCCGAAGCCGGATAAAATCCTCCGGACCGGAGTCCAGAGCGGGGATACACACCAACCGCCAAAGGTCGGCCATTTCGATGTCAATCTCCCGTTCCGCCAATGCGCGCAACCATACCGGTCCGGGAATTCCGGTAGATGATACATCGAGGACCATGCGGGTCGGATCCTGACGCAATCCGTCTCCGGGTTGCACTTGAGATGTCACGGCACGCAGGCCCTGCGGAAGTGAATCCCCGAACGACCGGATACGTTTTACCAGTGTGTGAATCCGCTCTCCACCCTGTCGTTCCATCCATTCCCGTGCGGCGTCGATCGAAGCCGCGATCAAAAAAGACGGGCTGGAGGTCTCATACAGGTTGATCGCATCCTGGATTGCTTCCTGATGCAGAACACCTCGACGGATCGCGTCCGCAGACAGATGCAGCAAAGCGGCTTGCGTCAGTGCAGGGAGGGTTTTATGCGCACTTTGTACACACAGGTCCGCACCCGCGTCCATTGCACAAAGAGGCAGCAGGTCGGGTGCGAACCGCAGATGTGCGCCATGCGCCTCGTCGACCAGCAGCAGAACCCCTGCCTGGTGCGCGACTTCCGCAATCGCCGGGAGATCCGCACACAGCCCGTAATAATCCGGGCTGGTGACCAGGATGGCTCCGATAGACGGGTCACTGGCCAGAGCGTCTCGAATGTCCTGCGGGCGGGGCTGTGCGGCCGGCGCAAACGGCGACCGGCCGGAATGAAGAGGCGGCAGAGGGAGAAAGCGGTATTCGGCCCCGGTCAGAGCGATTGCATGAAGGACCGAACGGTGAACCGTGCGGGGCAAAAGCAGCGGGCGTCCTCCCGCCGTGGCGACTGTGACCATCGCAAGGAGTCCGCATGTGGAGCCGGTCGTGAGGAAAAAAGTCCTGCCCGCCCCAAATGCCAGAGCGGCCTGCTCCATTGCCTTTCGCGCGGGACCTGTCGGAAGATGGATGTCGTCGGTCACTACAAGTTCGGTAGTGTCCAACCGTCCGGCCGCTCCGAGCAAGGTGGATGAAAATCCACGTCCTCCCGCGTGTCCCGGCATATGGAATGAAACACGCCCCTCACCGGCCTGCGCACAGAGCGCGTCCAGAAGGGGCGTGTCAGCATTGCCGGCCGGCGAAGGTGACGAAACCATGTTCAGTCTAAAGTCAATGTATGGATACCGGCAATTTCCAGCCAGATCTCTTTTTCGATACGCTCATTGTCCCGGCGGATGTCCTCAAAGGTCTCCTCCGCCTTGATGCGGTTGCGATCCCAGGAGCGTTCACGCTGTGGACGTGGTGTCTGCCGAACGAATTGCTGCGGGCGTGGATTGTGCTGCTGCCGGGAAACAGTCTGGTCTTGCGCCGTTCCTTGCGGAGACGTGTTCTGCTGCTCCTGTACAGGTTCTCGCCGTTGCTGGTTCTGCTGTCCGGCAGAATGATTTCTCTGGACCGGAGGTCGGTTGCCCCCTTGCTGTGGATTGCGGTCCCGGGGCGGACGCCCTGCGGTTTCGGCCCCTTCCCGGATCGCCGAACCGGGGCGAGGTTCGCCCGCCGGGCGCTGCTGGGCATGTGGATTGGTCGACTGACTGCGTGGAGTCTGGGAACGCGATCCTCCACGCCTGCGGCCGCGGCTGTTTCGAGAGCCACTGCCGGATATTCCCTGCTGCCCCTGTGGCCCAGGTTGCCCCTGTTGACCTTGTTGCGCCTGAGCACGCGGTTGCTGCCGCTGGGTGGAACCGGAACCACTCTGGCGGTTCTGCCCGGTTCGCGGGCCCTGGTTCTGTCCTCCGCTGGGAGCGGCTGGTCCGAACTCACGGTATTTTTTGCGGCGGTCCGAAGAGGAAGTGCCGTGTTGCCCACTTTCGGGTTTGGCGGGACGCGGATTTCGATCAGAAAAGGATTGGTCGCTCATGCTTGTGTGCCTCCTGCCGGCCGAAGCGTCACTTCGCCACTTGCCAGCTCGATGTTTCCCCGTGCGGTCGCCAGGATCAAGGCGCCTTCTCCGGAGAATCCCAAGACCTCTCCCTCCATGTTTTCCGCGCCGTTCTTACCGGCCGGAACCCGCACCACACCGACCGTCCGGCCGATCAGGCAGGACAGTTCGCGATACTTTGCGAGAAAGGTCTCATTTTCCGTGTTCATCATTGTAACCGCTTTCAACGTTTCGGACAACAAAGCCGCAGCCGTCCCGTCCCGAGTCAGCTCTGTCAGTTCCGGGTTTTCCATCACCAAAGAGGTGGCGCGCTCTGCGAGTTCCGGACCAAATGTTGCCGCCTGCTGAAACAGGTTCAATCCGATCCCGACCACAACGCGATCCAGAAAGGACCCGCTGGTAACACTCTCACACAGGATTCCGCAGATTTTGCGTCCATTGCAGAGCACATCGTTGGGCCATTTGAGCTGTGCGGGCACGCCGAGCCCGCGTAGATGGCGAGCGACAGCCAGGCCGGCTGCCAGCGGGAGCAGTCCGCCCCGCCTGGAGTCCATGCCGTCCGGCCGCAGCAGAATCGACATCCATACGCCGGCACCCGCGTCGGACTGCCACACACGCCCCATCCGGCCGCGTCCGGCGGTCTGACGGTCCGCGACGACCACCGATCCGCCAGGCAGACCCGCTGTGGCCAGCTGCTTCGCGTCGTCGTTGGTCGATCCGGTCTCGGTACGGTGGACCCAAAGGGGAGTCCGCCGGCACCAGGGGCACCAATCGAACGCGAACGGCCGAACTTCGTCTGTCCATTCGATCCGGCCCTTACGCAACTCCTGCAGCGGGATCTGTACAAATGCGCGCTCCGTCATTCGTGGGTGTGGCAGCGTCAGGCGGACATCGACCTGTCGGAGCGACCCGTAGGTCAGGATATCGATATCCACCGTTCTCGCGCCCCACCGTTCGATACGAACCCGGCCCAACCGGGCTTCAATCAGCTGACATGTGTCCAGCAGTGCTTCCGGTTCCAGCCCGGTCTCGATCCGCAACACCGCGTTTAGATAGTCCGGCTGCCTAGTCACCCCGAACGGCTCGGTCTCGTAGAGAGAAGAAGCCTCCCGGACTGCTATCTCCTCCCGGTCGCCGAGCATCCGGACTACGGCCTGCAGATTTGCCAGACGGTCGCCCAGATTCCCCCCGATCGAAAGATACGCTTCTGTCACTGCATATCCTCCTGTGTGCGCTCAATCGATACCGCCATATGGGAAAATCGACCATCTACGGGAGCCATCGGTTTCTTTACCGTGACCAGGACCGACACAACCTGCGGGTACCCCGCAAGGACGCGCCGCGCGATCCGTTCCGCCAGCCGCTCGATCAGATCGTCCATACCGTGTTCCACAATCTCGCGCGTGTCATGAAAAACGGAACCATAATCCACTGTATCGGCCAGATCGTCGGAAAGGCAGGCCGGGATACGACCCATCCGGAGTTCCAGGTCGACGATAAAATCCTGCCCTTCTCTTTTTTCATACGGATACACGCCGGTATGCCCGTGAAACACCATCCCCATGAGCAGGATTTTGTCTTCAGCCATGTCCGGTTCCCCCTCTGACAATCGCATCCGTCATGCGCGCGACCCGCACCATATCCCGAACGTCATGCACCCGTACAAAATCGGCTCCGTTGACAATGCCGGCCGCTACCGCAGCCGCTGTACCCATGAGGCGTTCCTCCACCGGAAGTCCGAGGGTCGCGCCGATAAAGGATTTTCGGGAGGGGCCAATGAGAATCGGTGCCCCTGTCGAGTGCAGTGCGGACAGACGGCGCAGGATTTCACAGGATTCCGCGGGACTCACACCGAAACCGATTCCGGGATCCACCGCGATGTGGTCGGCTCCGACTCCGTCGCAGACGGCCCGCCGCATGCTGTCGGTCAGGTAGCGGACAATCCGTTCCATCAGCCGGGGTTCGTCAGCCCAGGAGGGATCCGGATCCACGATTCCCTCCGGAAGGGGTGTTGCGTTGTACATCAAAATCAGACCGGCTCCGGTCTCGGCCGCGACGCGTGCCATGGCCGGGTCGGCGCGGGCGGCGCGGACGTCATTGATGATACAGGCGCCGGCAAGGATGGCCTCTCGCGCAACCGATGCTTTGGACGTATCGATGGATACCGGGAGTCCGGTCTCCCCGCATATTCTCCGGAGGATCGGAATCACTCGTTCCGCCTCCTCGTCCGCAGAGATCAGACGATGGCCGGGACGGGTGGATTCTCCACCGATATCGAGAATGTCCGCGCCCTGCGCCGCCATGGAGAGAGCGCGGGTGAGTGCCGCATCCGGATCGGTGTAGATACCCCCGTCTGAAAACGAATCCGGCGTCACATTGAGGATGCCCATGACCCAAGTGCGCGCACCGAGGACGAACGCATGGCCGCGGGCTTTGAATAAACGCTTTTCGGACATGGATCCCTCCGTGTAATGATGTGCTTCAGCGGGGACGGTTGATCAGAGCCAGCGCTTCCGCGCGGGTCCGGGCGTCACTGCGGCAAATTCCGCGCAATGCCGATGTTACGGTCCTGGATCCCGGCTTTTTGATACCACGCATGGTCATGCATAAATGCTCTGCCTCGACAACTACCGCAACCCCGCGCGGCTCCACTGCCTCCATCAAAATATCGGCAATGCGTGAGGTCATCCGCTCCTGCAACTGCGGACGGCGCGCCAGTGTGTCGACCACACGCGCAATTTTACTCAGGCCGAGGATACGCCCTTCTTTGGGGATATATACAACATGAGCCTTGCCGAAAAACGGAACGAGGTGATGCTCACACATCGAATAAAAAGGGATATCACCGACCATGACCATTTCGTCATGATCGGCTTCGTGAAAGGTTTTGATCTCATCCATCGGATCCCGGAGCAGACCTGCGAACACCTCGGCATACATCCGTGCCACCCTTCGCGGCGTTTCGAGAAGCCCTTCGCGATCCGGATCCTCCCCGACGGCGCACAGGATCTCCCGTACCGCCTGCTCGATCCGGGGCAGATCCATTTCTTTACGCGCTTTTCTTTTGCGAGGCTTATCCGGCGCTTCCGCGGAAAGGTCGTCCGGTAGATCCTGTCTGTGGTCTGTCGTCATGGGGTCCTCCTGTCGCGCCGGCATGTCTTACCCTCCGTGTCAGGAATCGGACAGCCGGGTCTTTCTATACTCCATCGGAGTCATACCGGTATGCTTGCGAAAGGCGGCATTGAATCGCTGCGGGCTGGAAAATCCGACCATCGAGGCGATACCGCTGATCTTGATGTCGCGCTGCTCCAGCAGTTTACAGGCCCGCGCAACGCGTACCTGCATCAAGAAAGCCATCGGACTCATGCCGGTCTCGTCCCGGAACGCCCGTGTGAAGTATCCCTGGCTTAAAAAAACATATCCGGCCGCATCCGCAACCGAGATGTCGCGGTCGAAATTCTCCACGATATAATCGCGTGCGATCCGCACGAGCTCTCTCGCCTTGCCCGTGCGTTTCCTGAGACCCTCTTCCCACTCCTCGCGCAATCCCCTGGCAAGCGAGACCAGCAGTTCGACCGTCAGCAGCTGCATCATGAGGTTTTTGGCATAGGCGTCCTCTCGGCTTTCCCGGAGGATTCGCTCCGCGATGGCGGCGATGTCCTGCCTGCTGCGCCCCCGGATACTGATAAAAGGTTCTGCCGGAGGTGTGTCCACATCTGCCGGTGCACTCTCCAGTGCACTGAGGAGAAACCGCTCCAGAATACCTCCAGTCACCTCGCGTCCCGGTACAACCTCAACTCCGGATGCGGTGCTTGTGTAGCGGTAACGGCCTTCCCGGTCGAACACAAAATAGAGGACCACCATGTCGGCGTGTCCCTCAAGTACATTGGTCACGTGCACATGCCCGGGAGGAATCACGATGTTGCCGCCCCGTTCGACTATGGTGCGACGGCCGTCCACTTCAAACTCGACGCGTCCGTTGCGCAGATAGGTCAGTTCGTGATACTCATGCTGGCTGCGCTTGCCGTTGTCGAGTAACCCCTTCCCCATCGTTCGTTCCATCCCTTTGAAAACCAGAGGGATGGAGCCTACGGAGTCGAGGATGCTTTTTTCCATTCCGGGAAGCAAATCTTCTATCATGCGGATCCCACCATGGAATTATCTTATCAGATCCGAACGTCCGTGCACATAGCGGTATCAGTTCCCGCGGCGGCTAAAGCGCCCGCAAGAGCAGCCATCGAGGTGTATCGGGCGGCAGGGTCCGCCAGCAGGCAGCGCCCCACCACGTCCCGCAATGCAGCGGACTCGACTCCTCCCGGAAGATCACGCAGATCCGGTAGTCTGCCTGCTTCCGGCAGGGTGCCGCCCAGGATGTAGAACAAGGTCACACCAAGGGAATAGATATCGCTCTGGACGCAAGGTCCGCGCCATATGTTCATCTCTGGAGCGGCATAAAGGGGAGTCGTCTCTCTGACTTGCGTGCCGGGTTTGGGAACAGGGCTGGACTGCCCTTCCTCGAGCACTACCGCGGCACCGAAATCGATCAGACAAGGCAAACCCCCGGATAATATCACATGTTCCGGCTTGATATCCAAATGCACCAGCGGGCGGTCCAGTGACTCATGTAAGAATGACAGGGTGCGTGCCATCGAGAGTCCCACCGCACCAGCACGGGGGGCAGACAGCACCCCGCCGGCCCGGCGGACATGAGCCTCCAGATCTATTCCGTGCAGGTACTCGAACAGGATCAAACAACCGGTTTCCGTTTCGATATCACCCAGTACGCGAGGTATGCAGGGATGTACGATCGCACGAAGGCGATCGATCGCAGCCAGACTTGTAAACCCGGATACGGGTCGTGCGATGGAGTAACGCCCGGTCGACAGATCCAGCAGCAGCAGAACCCGCCGCCAGATTTTGCGCACCTCATAACGTCCGTTCAGAATATCGCCAGGTACCATCCTCTACCTCCCTGATTTCGAATGTACCGCCTCTTCTCTAGTGAAACAAAAAGGGCCGACCCAAAGGGCCGGCCCAGGCAGACACAATCTCTGAAGAAAGCGACAAGGCGGATCAGGCGATCTGCTCGTCCTTCAACACCAATCGGGGCGGGTGCCGCTCCAGGATGGTTTCCCGCGTAATCACACACTGCGCGACGTCGCTGCGCGAAGGGATGTCAAACATCACATCCAGCATGATCTCTTCCAGAATGGCCCGCAGCCCGCGCGCCCCTGTACTGCGTTCCATAGCAAGTTTTGCGATGGCTTCGATCGCGTCTTCTTCAAACACCAGTTCGACGCCGTCCATGTCCAGCATTTTTCGGTACTGCTTGAGCAACGCGTTGCGAGGCTCCTTGAGAATCCGTACCAGTGAAGCACTGTCAAGCCCGCTAAGCGAAGCTACGACCGGTACACGGCCGACAAATTCCGGAATCAATCCGAACTTGATGAGATCCTGGGGCAGGACAGAAGCCAGCAGGTCGCCCTGCGACAGATCCCGTTTGCTGTCTGAGACCGCGCCGAAACCCATCGTCTTGACACCGATACGGTTCTCGATGAGTTTGTCCAGCCCGTCGAACGCACCGCCGCAGATGAAGAGGATGTTGGTCGTGTCGATCTGCAGAAACTCCTGATGCGGGTGCTTGC
>CAZBKR010000084.1:6954-8336 GCA_964492455.1 uncultured Oscillospiraceae bacterium | reverse complement strand
AGCGGAACAAATTCGGACTGTGCGTCCTGATGCTCGACATCGACCATTTCAAAAAGATCAACGACACCTACGGACACGCGGTGGGGGACCAGCTCCTCCAGCGGTTTTCCTATGTGATCAAGGACACAATCCGGCCCTACGACATCGTCGGCCGTTACGGCGGGGACGAGCTGGTCATCTGCCTCCCGCACACCTCCTGCCCGATGGGAAAAACCGTCGCGGAGCGGCTGCGGGAGATGGTCGCGAACACCCCGATCCAGATCAACGGATTCCGGCTCGGCATCACGATCAGCGTCGGAGTGGTCGGGATCATCCCGGACACCCGCACGAGTGTGGACACCATGATCGCGGACGCGGACGAGGCCATGTACCAGGCAAAGACCACCCGGAACGCGGTTTCCATGAAATGCTACGAGGGGGGCGTCTGACCGGCTCCGGCCCTGGCCCGTACTGTCGGGGATTGGAAAAAAACACCGACAAAAAAACAACCCGCGCCATTTTGTGGAAAAGCGCGGGTTGTCTTGTTGTTTTCTGGCAGCGGATCCGGGGACACAAGCGCGTTATCCCGTCACCGCGGGCTGCTTTTTATCACAGACCCAGCACGTCTTTGATGTAGATGCGGGAGACTTCCGCGGAGTGGAAGTTGCAGACTTCCGGGCGGTCCAGCTCGACGCAGAGCACGCCGTCATAACCCGCTTCCTCCAGCGCGGCCTTGACCGCGGGGAAGTTGACCGTGCCGTGACCCAGCGCGCGGAACGTGGCCATTTTCTTGGGGCCTTCCGCTTTGGACAGCGCATAGGTGTCGACGTCCTTGAGGTGCATGTAGTCGATGCGTTTGCCGTACTGCCTGATCAGGGCGACCGGGTCGATGCCTGCCAGCACGGTGTGGGCGGTGTCGAAGCAGAAGGAGACGTAATCCGGATTCGTGTGCGCCGCGAAGTAGTCGATGTCGCTCTGCCAGAACACGCAGGTGCCGTAATGCGGATGGAAGGTGAGGGTGACCCCTTTTTCCTTGCCGTACGCGCCCAGTGTGTTGGTGATCTCACACATTTTGTCGATCATCTCCGGATTGGTCGGGCGCTCTCTCGGGCCGTCGTCGCCGAATCCGCCGTTCTGGCAGTTGAACCATTTGCCGCCGATGGCCGCGATAAAATCGATCTGCTTTTTGGAGCGCTCGATCGACTCTTCGACGTCAAAATTGAAGTGTCCGTACAGGTTGACCAGATTGACGCCGCAGTCGCGGGTCAGCTGCACCAGTTCCTCCGGGTTGTCCGCGTAGTAGTCGCGGATAAACGCGAAGTTCTCGACATAGTCGTAGCCCAGGAATTTGCACTCGCGGAAAGACTGCTCGAGCAGTTTCTTGGCCGCCTCCGGCTCCCGGT
>CAZBKR010000084.1:0-6854 GCA_964492455.1 uncultured Oscillospiraceae bacterium | reverse complement strand
TTGCACTCGCGGAAAGACTGCTCGAGCAGTTTCTTGGCCGCCTCCGGCTCCCGGTTGTTGATCCATGTCCAACCCGTGTACGCAACTTTCATCATCTTTCTTTCCTCCTGTGTGTCTTTTATTTATTCTTCCAAAACACCGTGAATGGGGTTGTTCCGCATCGGGGCGGGACGGGTGTAGCGCGTGGTCAGCTCGACCACGGAGCCCTGCTCGCTCGATTTGCTGAAGCTGGTGAGGATCTCGAGGACGTGCTGCTGCTGCTCGTAGTTCGCGCGGTAGTCCCGTCCGGTCCGGATCGCGACGCACATGTCCGTGAGACCGAGCGCCCGGGAGTTTTCGTTGTAGTCGAACAGCAGGGGCATCTCTTTGTACCCGTCATAGAAGTTCGGGACGGTTTTGCGCATGAGCGCGGGGTCGACCTTGGGAGCCGCGGCCTGATCTTCCGGGCGCAGGATCATCACCGGGCCGCCGAACGTGTTGGGATCGGGCACGACCATGGTGCCTTTGGTCCCGTAGACTTCAAAACGCGCCTGCGCGAACCGGCCGTAGAACACGTCAAACGTGGTGCATACCTGCGCGATCGCGCCGTTGGCAAACAGGATGCTGCCGGTCAGGTGGGTGTCGACGTCCACGTCGATGGTCTCGCCCGCGTGCGGGCTGGAGGTGATCGTGCGCTGGGCAAAGGTCTTTTTGGTCATGCCCGTCACGGCTTTGGCCTCGCCGAGGAGCTGGACCATCGCGGTCATATAGTAAGGCCCCATGTCCATCATCGGGCCGCCGCCGCGTTTGTAATAGAATGCCGGATCCGGATGCCAGGTCTCGTGTCCATGGCACACCATAGCGCAGTTGGCCCCGATCACGTCGCCGATCATCCCGTCGTCGATGAGCTTTCTGGCGGTCTGGATGCCGGCGCCCATAAAGGTGTCCGGCGCGCCGCCCATTTTCAATCCCTTTTCGATCGCCAGCGCGACCAGCTCGCGGGCCTCGTCCATATCCACGCCGAGTGGTTTCTCGGAATAGACGTGCTTGCCGTGCAGCAGGGCCTGTTTGGTGACTTCATAGTGCTCGTAGGGGCGGGTGAGGTTGAGGATGACTTCCACTTCCGGGTCCTGGAAGGCCTCGTACATGTTGCCGTACACCTTGGGAGGCACGAGATCCGGATTCTTTTCCTGCTGCTCCTTGACGTAGGCGACGGCTTTGTCCGCGCGCTCCGGGACGAGGTCGCACACCCCGTACAGTTCCACGTCGCGGAACACGTTGGTGATGTTTCTCAGGTAGATGCCGCTGATGGCACCCACACCGATCATGGCCACTTTGACAGGTTTCATGCAATCGCTCCTTTTTGTCTTTTTTGCTGGTGAGGGGTCGATGGATATGACTACCAGTACCATTCTACCTGTTTTACCGGACTTTTGAAGCAGGTGCGGTGGATTCGCGCGGGTTTTCGCTCCCCTTTTCCGGAAGGGGGTGCGAACCTGAACCCGCGTGTCCGAAATGTTACAATCCTATAGGTAAAGAGGAGGTCGGCTACGTATGAACAGGGAACTCAGCAGAGACGACATCGTACAGGGCCTTCGGCGGCTGGGTGTCCGGCCCGGCATGATGCTGGAGGTGCACTGTTCGCTCAGCCGGTTCGGGCGTGTGGCGGGCGGGGCGGAGACGGTCATCGGGGCGCTGATCGAGGTGGTGGGGGAGCAGGGGGCGATCGCCATGCCGTCCTTCCGGCTGTCCCCCGGCCTCCCGCTGACCGAGGAGGACCGGCGGATGGGGCTGGTGTCCAAAATCCGGATCCTGTCCCCGGGGGAGGAGCGCACCGCCATGGGTGCGGTGGCCGACACCTTCCGGCAGCGCCCGGACGTGGTGACCGGGGAGGGCCTCTTTCGGGTGTCCGCCTGGGGAAAAGACGCGGCGGTCCACGCCCGGGGATTCCAGCACCTGATCGACCACGGGGGACACGCGCTGCTCCTGGGGGTCGACATCTACCGGCTGTCCGCGATGCACTATGTCGAAGACGCGCTGCCGGAGGCGATCCGAGACCGGTTCCGGCCGTCCGAGAAAGCCCGGGCAGTCTATCCGGAAGAGCACTGGCTGATCGAGTCCTGGGTTCCGGAGAACAAACCCTGGTACGAGATCCAGGCGGAAGCGTATCGTCAGGGGCTCATCCGGGACACCGCGATCGGGGAGGCCCCGTGCATGCTCCTCCCGGTGAAACCTGTGATCGAGCTCTACCGCACGGCCTTGCTCGAGCACCCGTTCGAGCTGTACGGGTTGTGATTTCACTCTGGCTGTTTCATACAAAATGTCACATATAATATATAACTTGACAATAGATGCTTCTTTTTCTATTGTAAAGAAAGCGAGAAACATTTTTATGGCAAACCGGATCGAGTGAATCCTATACAGTAACGCCGATCCGGGTGCCGCCGGAGGCGTAGCGCATGCGTAGCGAAACGGTGAAGCGGGTCTTTTTTGTGCTTTTCGTATGCGGCGTCCTCCTCGCGCTCGTGCTGGGTACCCCGTCATTGTTCCAGCATGCTGTTCCCGGGAAACGGCTGCCTTCCCGCGTCTGGGCGTATCCGCTCGACGATCCCGGTCTGTACGGCTCGGACGCGCTGCAACGGGGCGCGCATTTTTTCAAACCGGTCTATACCTGGAGCGACTATACCGACGCGCCCATTCGCCAGCTGGAGGTCAAACTCGAATCAGAGACCGGCCTGCTCCCCTGGATCCAGGCGATCGATGACGACCTGCACGCACTGGTGACCTTTGGCGGCGATCTCGGGACGGCCGCGCCCCGGCTTGTAGACGACACCTGGGCCTCCCGGGAGCACTCGTCCTTCCCGCTGGTGGAGGTGAATCTGCAAAGCGGGAAAGCCCGGACATTGTTCACACCGGACCCGTACTGTTATGCCGACGTGCTCGCGGTCACACGGGAGTATATCCTCTGGACCGAAGCCGCGGTCCGCACCAGCACAGGAACGCCCTATGGACAGACCGGAGGGACGCTCACCACAAGCCGGTACGGAAAATCCGTCTTTGCGCCCGAGATCCGGTTGTACGACCGGAAATCCGGGAGAGACCACCGGATCCCGGTACCGGAATGGGAGTCCTCGGTGTGGTCTTCGTCTTCTCCCGCACCCTATTCAAACGCACTCTTTTTCGATGGCTCCCTGTACTTTGACCTTGCGATGGAGCGAACCACAAAACAGTCCGACTTCCGGTATGTACTGTACCGGTATGACATCGGAACGCGGACGCTGCACCGGATCGGGGAGGATCTGCTGCAGCCCCTGCTGTGGAAAGCGCAGCCCGCCTGGCGCGCCTGGTCCCTGTTGAACGGCGACAGCCGGCTGATGCTGAAGGCCGGGGAGACAACGGTGCTGGGGCTGCGGCCCGGACAGGCCGGGGTCTACCGGGAACCGGTGTTTGCGCCTGCGGAGTGGGGGATGACCGGGAATATCCCATACCTGCTGGAGCAGGAAGATCCGCCCAATACCCGGATGCGGTACGGGGTACGCCGTTGGAACCAGAGCTCCTGGCAGCCCGTCCTCTCGCTCGTGGAGCGGGGTACCCTGTGCGGGAACCTCATCGAGGACTTCGCAGGGCTTGCGATCTGGGATGATTCACAGGGGCAGACCTGCACAAAGTATCTGTACGATCCGGATATCGACGGACTGGTCCGTCTGGACGGGAGAATCCCGCCGGAGCTCCGGCCTGTGCTCTCCGGCGCCGCGCGGTTCGGGGACGCCATGGGGTGCGTCACGGCCTCCGCGGACACCACCAGGATGATGTATCTGACAGACGACTCCCGGCCCTCGTTCGACGGGCACTATACACTCTGCTGGTTCGACGTGAAGGATCTGCAGAAACTCGTCAAGGAGTGATCCCGCCCGGGACGAGGGTGTATTCGACCATATCCGCGTCCGGATGGTCCCGGGAGAACCGGCGTGTTTCCCGGAATCCCGCGGCCAGATACATCCTGCGGGCGGGCAGGTAGAACGGAGACGCCCCGGTGCTGACGACAATTTCGGCGGGATGACTCTCCAAAATGCGGTGGACGGCGATCTCCATCTGCCTCCTGCCGAAACCCTGCCCCCTGTCCTTCCTTATGATGCAGTTGTGCCCGATCCGGACGCGGTCCGGCAGTTCCCGGGGATCCCAGGAGGCGAACCCGACCGGGGTATCGCCCGCGACTGTGACAAACCCGCACCGGTCCGCAATCACCGGAAAGTCATGGAAGAAGCTGTCGAACGCGTCCCAGTCCGCCCGGTCCGCATCGACGACCGCGGGGGCGTCCGCATACGCGTCCAGCAGCATGCGGAGGAGGGTGCCCCGCGGGAAGAACCGGATCGGAAGGCATGTCAGGTCTGCGGCTTCCATATGTTACCTCCTATGCGTGCCGTTCGGGACGGTTTCATTGTACCCCCGACGTCCGGCGTGTGCGACCTCCCCCGGCCGTTGCCGTGTTGCGTCTGCGCAATGCGCATCACTCTGCGGGGGAGATCCGACCAGTCTCCCTCCGGGAAGCCTTTTTTGCATACACAAGAAAGTTGCAGTCGCACACAAAAAGTCAAAAAGGACTGATAGAATTGCTTGGTACTGAACGGCCTTGTCCTGTATGCCGTGCGTATTTATTCACTTGAGGGTGCCATGCGATTCGACGAACTGATCGGGTTTTTTAACAACGCGCTGCTCATGCTGGGGCTGTTTGTGATTCTGGAACTCGGGCACAGCCTGCAGCGCCGCAATCACCGCCTGCGCCCATGGCTGAGCGGGTTCCTGATTTCCCTCGTCTGTCTGTCCGTGATGTCGATGTCGTTTGAGGTGCTTCCGGGTCTCCGGTACGACACCCGGACCATCCTGCTGAGTGTGACCGGGCTGGTGTTCGGGCCGATCCCCACCGCGATCGTGGCTGTGGCCGCGGCGGCGTACCGCGCGCTGCAGGGCGGAGCGGCGGCGTTTGCGGCCATCCTCTCCATCTTCTTTTCCGCCTCCTGCGGTCTGATCTGGCGCGCCTTAGTCGTGCCGCGCGCCCGGCAAGGCCGGTGGATCTGGTTTCACGTCTACGCGATGGGAGTTGTGGTGCACCTGGGGCTGCTGCTGTTCACGCTGCTGGTGCCGGACGGGGTCGGACAGGACGTGGTCCGCAGGATCTGGCTGCCGGTGATGCTGGTTTATCCGGCGGCGACGCTGCTGCTGAGCCATCTTCTGATCCGGCAGCGGGCGCGGATCGAATCGGGGCGGCTTTTAGACAATCCTGACAGCCTGCACGCGCTGTTTTCCGACCTGCCGGTGGTGTACCAGTCACTGGATGCACATGGAAATCTCCTCGACGTCAGCCCGGAATGGCTGGCCTTGCTGGGTTACACCCGGGAAGAGGTGGCCGGTCACTGGATCGGGGAATTCATGCCGGTCGAGGAACGGGAGAAGTTCCCGGGCCGGTTCGAGTGGTTCCGGGAGCGGGGCGAGGTCAACGGTCGGATCTCGCTGCTCGCCAAAGATGCCTCCTTGCGGACGTTCACGGTCAGCGGCAGGGTCCGGCGGGACGCGCAGGGCGGGTTTGTCCGCACGTTCTGTGTGCTGCACGACATCTCGCGGTACGAAGACTCCGAGCGGAACCTGGTGTACGCCGCGGAGCACGACGCGATGACCGGGCTGTACAGCAAGAGTTACTATACGGCAGCGTCGCAGGCGCTTGTGTCGCGGGGGGATTTTCCGGCGTCGATCCTGATCGGGGACATCGACGGGCTCAAGCAGATCAACGACGCGCACGGGTACGGGCGGGGGGACGAGATCATCCGGGCCGCGGGTCGGCTCCTCGCGGAGACCCTCGGCGACGCCGGGACAGTAGCCCGGATCGGGGGCGACATGTTCGCGGTGCTGTTCCCGCGCTGCTCCAAACGGGAGGCCGGCGCGCACCTGCTCCGGGTGGAACGGGCGCTGGAGCTCCACAACGCGCAGCTCCCGGAAGGCGCTCTGCCGGTGCACCTCTCCCTCGGATACGGGACCCAGACCGGACCCGCGGACTCCCTGGAGCCCGCGGTGCGGGAAGCCGAGACCTTCATGTTCCAGCGCAAGCTCTTCAAGGACCACTCCCCGCAGAGCGCGCTTATGAAATCGATCCTCTCCACGATGAACGAAAAGAGCTTTGAGACCGAAGCCCACGCGGAACGGCTGGTGGCGATCTCTACCCGGATCGGGCGGGGAATGGGGCTGGATTCGCTGGAGATCGACAAACTCCACCTGCTTTCCCTCACGCACGACATCGGGAAGATCATTATCCCGGACCCCATCCTCAACAAACCGGGCAGGCTGACCGACGAGGAGTGGGCAGTCATGCGGACCCACACGGAGATCGGGTTCCGGATCGCGGCGGCTTCTCCGGGGTTGAGTGTCATCGCGGAAGCCATCCTCTCACACCACGAGCGGTGGGATGGCACCGGGTATCCGCGCAGTCTCGCGGGGGAGGCGATCCCGCTGTCCTCGCGGATCCTCGCGGTGGCGGACGCGTTTGACGCCATGATCACGGAGCGCCCCTACCGCAAACCGATGCCGGTCCGGGACGCGCTCGCCGAAATCGAGCGCTGCGCGGGCTCGCAGTTCGACCCCGCGGTGGCGGAGGTGTTTCTCGGCATGGCCCGGGAGGGACGGCTGGACGACATCCTGCAGGGGTATCCGCAGGCGTGACCGGCCGCCGGGTGAGACCGGCATGCGTGGGAAGCCGCAGTGCGCGGGATGACGCGCGAATAGGGGAGTGTACGACCCGCCGGGAACGGCGGGTTTTTCATCCCCGTAAGAAGCAGAAACGCGCGGTTGTGTCAAGGTTGTATCCAAAAATTTTGTGAAAAATTTTT
>CAZBKR010000083.1:0-8342 GCA_964492455.1 uncultured Oscillospiraceae bacterium | reverse complement strand
CCGTCCGGATCGGCCCAGCTGTCCCAGATGTGGCTGTTGAGGTCGTGAATGTTGTTCGATTTTTTCTGCCAGATCCACAGCACCTCGTCGATGGCCGCTTTGTAGTTGATCGGGCGGATCGTCAGAATCGGGAACTCCTCACTGAGATTATAGCGGTTGACCAGGCCAAACCGCTTCAACGTATGGGCCGGCACCCCGTCTGCCCATACAGGGCGCACTTTTTCCATTTCGGTGGAAATCCCGTGCTCCAGAATCTCACGACAGTTGTCGATAAAGATTGCGTCTGCTTTTCCCATGTTGCCCTCCTAGCCGATCGCCTTTTCGGCGATTTCCCGCTCTATCCGTTCTACCGCTTCCCCGACGGATTGGGCCCCCAGATCTCCCCCGCTGCGGGAACGAACGGCCACACTCCCGGTCTCGATCTCTTTGTCCCCCAGCACAAACATGTACGGGATTTTCTCCATCTGCGCTTCCCGGATTTTCTTGCCGATTTTTTCATCCCGGCCGTCGACCGTGACACGGATGCCCTGTCGGGCCATCTCGCGTCGCAGCCGTTCCGCCTCTTCCACGTGGCGGTCCGCGATCGGGAGGATGCGCACCTGTTCCGGGGCGATCCAGAGCGGGAGCGCGCCCGCGTATTTCTCAATAAGGAGAGCGAGCGTGCGCTCGTAGCATCCGATGCTGGTCCGGTGGATGATCGTCGGATGTTTGCGTGTCCCGTCCCGGTCTGTGTATTCGAGCCCGAACCGCTGTGCCAGCTGAAAGTCGATCTGGATCGTGACCAGGGTATCTTCCTTGCCAAACACATTGCGGATCTGCAGATCGAGTTTCGGTCCATAAAACGCAGCTTCCCCGTCCGCGGACTCATACGCCAGCCCCATGCCATCGAGGATGCGCTGCATAGTGGTCTGCGCATTGTCCCAGTCCTCCGGAGAACCGATATACTTGTCCCGATTGCCTGGATCCCACTTGGAAAACCGGTACCGCACGTCTTCAAGCAGACCGACCGCGCGGAGCATGTCGTTCGCCAGATCCAGACAATCCCGAAACTCCGCCTCGACCTGCTCCGGGGTGACGATCAGGTGGCCTTCCGATATCGTGAACTGCCGGACACGGATCAGACCGTGCATCTCCCCGGATGCTTCATTGCGAAACAGTGTGGAGGTCTCGTTGTAACGCAGCGGCAGGTCGCGGTAGCTGCGGGTGCGCGTCAGATACGCCTGGAACTGGAACGGGCAGGTCATCGGCCGCAGCGCGAGAACCTCGGACTCGGTGTCACGGTCCGGATCACCCAGCACAAACATTCCCTCCCGGTAGTGATCCCAGTGTCCGGAAATTTTATACAGATCCGACTTTGCCATGAACGGGGTCTTGGTCAACAGATATCCGCGGCGCTCCTCTTCATCCTCGACGTACCGGGACAGAATCTGGATCACTTTCGCGCCTTTTGGCAGCAGGATCGGCAATCCCTGCCCGATGTAGTCGACAGTCGTGAAGTATTCGAGTTCCCGTCCGATTTTGTTGTGGTCCCTGCGACGTGCTTCTTCCAGCGCGTCCAGGTATTCTTTCAGCGCACCCTTGTCGGGAAAACTGGTTCCGTAGATGCGCTGCAGCATTTTATTCTTCTCACTGCCTCGCCAATAGGCACCCGCCGTCTGCAGCAGGCGGAAC
Organism: uncultured Oscillospiraceae bacterium; assembly: GCA_964492455.1. Taxonomy (GTDB): domain Bacteria; phylum Bacillota; class Clostridia; order Saccharofermentanales; family UBA5734; genus JAAYKS01. The sequence continues at coordinate 6,671 of CAZBKR010000083.1, read as the reverse complement.
GCACGGACCTCTCCGGTGTTGTCCAGGTGGGGCCCCGCACAGAGATCCACGAAGTCCCCCTGCCGGTAAAAAGAAAGTACAGCATCTTCCGGTAATTCACGGATCAATTCTGTTTTATACGGTTCCCCGCGCTCTTCCATCAAACGGAACGCCTCTTCCCGTGAAAGCTCCATCCGTTCAATTGGCAGTTTTTCCCGTATGATTTTCGTCATTTCAATCTCGATCTGTTTGAGATCCTCTGCACTGAAAGCCCGATCACTGTCAAAATCGTAGTAGAATCCGTTCTCGATGGCAGGACCTATGGCCAGCTTCACAGCCGGATACAGCCTCTTGACCGCATGTGCCATGATGTGCGCAGATGTATGTCGATAGGTGTCCCGATATACCCGATCCTCTTCAAAACGTCCCATATCATCGCCCTCCCGTCCTCATTGGGTTCATAAATTATAAGCTGACCGCACGGTTGTTTCAATGCGGGGATCAGGTTGTGATCACGTCCCGGATGGCCTCGAACCGGCTCTGCTTGATCCCCGGCACATTCATGATCTCCTCAATGGCGGCAAAAGGCCCGTTGTTTTCCCGAAAGGCAATGATGGCCCGGGCGGTCGAGGGACCGATCCCGGGCAGCTCGTCGAGCTCGGATTCTCCTGCTGAATTGATGTTGATGGATGGATTGTCAGAACCGGATGGAGACAGTACCGCCGAACTGGAAAAGTCCGGGGATCCGGCTTCCTCGACGGAGGGGATGCGAAGCAACTGGCTCTCCTCAATCCTGTAGACCAGATTGGTTTGATCCGCGGCTGCCTGTGGTGTCAGCCCGCCGGCTGTCTCGACCAGTTCGTAGAGGTAAGTGCCCCGCGCAACCTGATAGATACCGGGTCGGGCGACTTCGCCAACCAGATAGACAGGGATCCGGTCAGCAGCAGCGGATGTCTCGCTGGTAACGGATGCAGAGCCTGAGGTTAACCAGGTGACAGGTGCGGGTCTGCCGGGCAGCACCGCAGACAAAAAGGTGACGGCAGACACCGCCACCAGCAGGCACAACATCCCGCATATGATCGCACGCGCTCTTCCCGAAACCGGCATGTACACCTCCTGGAACGATCACTGGAGTGATTATCCCACGTGATTGGAGGATGCGGGATAGAGGACAGACGACAGGACTGCCGGTTTCACGACCGTTTCGGGGAATTACCGCCTGCGGCCTTCCCACAATTTCTCAAGGCTGTAGTATTCCCGGTCCTCCTGGTGGAAGACATGCACAACAATATCAAGGTAGTCGAGCAAGATCCACCGGCCGCCGTCGTACCCCTCCACATGATCAGGCTGAAGATTGTGGTGCTTTTTCATCTGCAACTGCAGCTCATCTGCCAATGCGCGGATGTGCGGCAGGGATCCTCCGGTCGCGATAATGAAATAGTCGGCCAAGGTGGTTTTCTGTCCGACCGGGATCACCTCGACATCCAGTGCTTTTTTATCCTCCAGTATGGTTTTCATCTCTTCCGCTGTCTGTTCAATATTCAATGCTGTTGACTCCTTTCCAGTCTTTCGATGGCTGCGTTCGTGTCGGGGTGCATGGGTTTTCCCAAGGTGGTCAGATGTGCTTGCAGTCCTTCACAGGAATAGAGAAATGCGCTGGCAAGATCCTTCCTGGCCATTTCAAAAACGGTGTCGGAACCCCGGAAGGTCCGGGAAGGCTCTGCTTTGTCAGCGAGATAGAGGACCAGATCCAACCAGGTCATGTCCGCCCGCCCGGTCGCATGATACCGGATTGCGTCCAGCACCAGCGGATCGCGGATCCCAAACCAATCCGGTGCCAGCGCCGCACCCGCAGGGCCGTGGTACAACTTGGGTTCCGTCAGCGTCGCAGCGTCTCCCGGATCGACATATCGTTTAGCCTCTCTGGCGGGCACATGTTTGGCACAATCGTGCACCAGCCCCGCCAGGGCAGCCGGGTACACATCCTGCCCGTGATCGGCAGCCAGCCGGGCCGCAGTGGTCATGGTGAGCACCGAGTGGGACAGCCGCTCCGGCTCCATAAAGGAAAGCAGCACCCGCTCTGCCGACCGCAACCGTTCCTGTTGATCGGGATCGAGTGAATCCAGCGGATCATCCGGTCCATACAGTCCCGCCATCCGTATGAACCGTTCGACTGCAGATGGTACCATTTCTTTGATGGAAAGCGACCGCTCGATCGCCTCACGTACGGCTGTGGAAGACACGTCGGTCTGACGCGCCTCAAAAAACGTGATGTCTGCTCCATATCGATCGCGCAATTCGTGTGCGCGGGTTTCCATCCCGGACCGGTCGTGCCCCGGACGTAAACTGGCGAGAATCCGGATTTCGCGAAGGATCGCCTCCGGTGACCGCCAATGCAGAATGTCAAACAGGATGTCCGCACCACATACCATGTAGAGATGATCTTTGCCGGACAATGTGGACTTCAACTCCCGGAGCGTGTCGATGGTATAGGAGCCCAGCTCCCGCAACACCTCGATGCGCGAGACCTCTACCCCCCGGACGGAGGCAAACGCAAGGTGACACATCAAGTAACGCATCCCGGCGCTGGATACCCGTTCCACCGGCTTGTGCACCGTCCGGCCGGCGGGAACCACCAGCAATCTGTCCAGATGGCCGAGCCGGATCGCGTCTTCCACCATATTGACATGTCCGTTGTGGACCGGATCGAATGTACCGCCGAAAAAACCGACTTTCATCGGGCGTCTCTCCGGCGGCCGATATCGGTACGGAAATGCCGGTCGCGGAAATGTATTTTTGACACTTCCCGATACGCAGCATCGATGGCATCCTCCAGATGCTCCGTCAATGCCGTCACGGCCAGTACCCGTCCTCCGTTTGTCACGATCCGGTTGTCCACCAGCCGGGTTCCTGCGTGGAACACCAGTGCATTGACATCGGACAATCCGGTGATCTCATAGCCCTTTTGATATTTTTCAGGATATCCTCCTGACGCCATGACAACACAACAAGACTCCATTGGAGCCCATTCTACGGTAATTTTATCGAGACGTTGATCGATGACAGCTTCCATGATTTCGACTAGATCGGTTTGCAGCAATGGAAGAACAGCCTGCGCCTCCGGATCTCCGAATCGCGCGTTGAACTCTATGACACGGGGTCCTTGCGGCGTCAGCATCAGTTCACAGTAAAGAATTCCCTGGAAGCGCCGCCCCTCGACCCGCATAGCGTCGATTGTCGGCTGGATGATACGGTCCATCCATTCCAACCGTTCGGCTTCCGTGGCGCGGTGACCCGGTACTATAGCGCCCATCCCGCCGGTGTTGAGGCCTTTGTCATCGTCATAGGCGCGTTTGTGATCTCTCGCGCAAGGCATCGGCACCACGGTCTCCCCGTCCGTGAAAACCATGACGGTCAGTTCATCGCCCTCCATATATTCCTCGATCACGACCGTTGCGCCGGCCGCTCCGAAAGCATGCCCTTCCAGCATGGAACGCACCGCGGCACGGGCCTCCTCCCGGGTACCGGCAATCAATGCTCCTTTGCCCAGCGCCAGTCCGTCTGCTTTCACCACCAGCGGAAGCGGGTGAGTCTCCACATGGGCAAGCGCCTCCCGGAGATCGGTAAAGACTGCATACGCTGCGGTGGGAATCCCGTACCGCTTCATGAGATCTTTGGAAAAGGCTTTGCTCGATTCGATGACCGCAGCATGCGCACGAGGGCCGAACGCACGAATTCCGGCCGCTTCCATCCGGTCGACCATGCCAAGCGCAAGCGGATCGTCCGACGCGACAAAAACCAGATCGACGGCAACTTCCCTCGCAAAGGCGGTCATCGCGTCGAGATCGGTGGCCGCGATGTCCACACACTGAGCCAACGAAGCAATTCCTCCGTTGCCCGGCGCGCAATAGAGCCGGTTAACGCGTTTGCTTTTGGACAGCGCCCACACGATGGCATGTTCACGTCCGCCGCTTCCGACCACCAGTATATCCATCGATTTACTCACTCTCAGGTTCCTCGTCGATCCATGTTTTGTTTCCTATGATCCGCACCCGTCCACGGGCGATCAGACGAACCGCTTCCGCCAACAGAGGGCGCTCCCCTTCCGCCATCACCCGCGCCTGCAATGACTCCGGTGTATCGTCCTGCTTTACGGGAACCGGTAGTTGCAGGAGAATCGGACCCTCATCATAGTTTTCATTGATGAAATGGACCGTCGCACCCGTCCATTTCACGCCGCTGTCCAGCACCGCCTCGTGTACGTGAAGCCCGTACATCCCTTTTCCCCCGAACGCGGGGAGCAACGCGGGATGGATGTTGAGGATACGGTTGCGGTACCGGTCCACTACGCGTGGGCCGAGGAGCGACAGAAAGCCGCCCAGCACCACGAGTTCCGTTCCGCTTTGCTCTAGCAGCCGCAACAGGGTTTCGTCATAGCTGTCCAGGTCCGGATAGTCTTTGCGCCGGACGACTGAAAACGGAAGGCCTGCCTTCTCGGCTCGGGTCTGCGCATAGGTCCCTTCTTTTGAGGCGATCACATGGCAGATCCGCACACCGGACAACGTTCCGTCCTTGATGCGGTCAATCAGGTTTTGAAGATTGGTCCCGCCGCCCGAGACAAGCACCGCGATGTTCATCGCGCGGACTCCACACCGGAACTGCCGCCGGCGAATTCGATCCGCCGGATCTTGCCGACCATGCTCGAAGGGATACCGCCTGGATAAGCGCCGTCGAAACAGGTGCAGCACAGACCACAGGAGAGACTTTTCACCGAACGGGTGAGTCCGTCGAGGCTGATGTATCCAAGGCTGTCCGCCCCGATCATTTCACGGATCTCCTCCAGTGACATATTGCAGGCGGACAACTCATCCTGTGAAGGTGTGTCCACGCCATAGAAACAGGGATACAGAACCGGCGGAGAGGCGATCCGCATATGGACCTCTTTCGCACCGGCCGCTTTGAGCATCGTGATGATATGCCGGGTCGTGGTGCCGCGTACGATGGAATCGTCTACCATGACCAGCCGTTTTCCCTGGATCGACTTCTTCAACGCGGAAAACTTCATGGTGACCGCGAGCTCCCGCTGCATCTGTGTCGGCTGGATAAAGGTACGGCCGACATACCGGTTCTTGAGCAGTCCCGAGCCGTACGGGATGCCTGACTCGAACGCATATCCCATGGAGGCCACGATGCCTGAGTCCGGTGCGCCGATAACCATATCCGCGTCGCAAGGCTGTTCCCTGGCGAGAGTGCGGCCGGCTTCGTAACGGGCTTCATACACGCTTGCCCCGTCGATGGTACTGTCGGGACGCGCGATGTAAACAAACTCAAACAGGCATAGCGCAGACTTTTTGCGTGCGTCCGGATCCCGGGTCATAAACTCGGAAGACACCCCGGCCGCGGTGATTGTGACCACCTCGCCGGGATCGATGTCCCGGATGACTTCTCCGCCGATCGACTCGATCGCACATGTTTCAGACGCGAGAATGTAGGAAGATCCGAGCCGTCCGAGACAGAGCGGGCGGATACCCATGGGGTCGCGGACGCCGATGATTTTATTCCGGGTCATGAGCACCAGAGAATACGCACCCTTGATCTCGGCCATCATCATAAAGATCGCGTCTTCCATTCGCTCGGTGAGGATGCGGTTGCGTGCCAGCAAAGCCAGCATCGCCTCAGAATCCGATCCGGTCTGGAAGATGGAACCGCCTTCTTCCAGCCGCGCCCGCATCTCGTAGGCGTTGGTTAGACTGCCGTTGTGAGCGAGCGCCAGCTGGCCGCCCCGATACTTGATCAGCATGGGCTGTGCACACTCGATGCCGAGTCCGCCCTGGGTCGGGTAACGGACATGCCCGATGGCGGCGGATCCGCGAAGCATATTGATCGTCATGTCGTTGAACGCTTCGACCACCAGACCGTTGTCTTTATGACAGAACAAGGTGCCGTTCGTGTTGATGGCGATACCGGCGCTGTCCTGCCCTCTGTGCTGGAGTGCAAATAGACCCAGGTAGGTCAGCCGTGCGGCATCGTCCCGCCGGCCTTCGGTGTCCAGAATCCCGAATACCCCGCATTCGTCATGAAAATCGTTTTGAATCACGCTTGTTTCCTCCGGGTCTTTGTGTGAAGCTTTTCAGAATGTCAGATGGTGCCGGCCAGTTTATCCTGCAGTCTCCGGTTTCGCTGTTCGACACCGTCTTCCAGTTTTTTCTTATAGTTTTTCAGGCGTTCCGACAACGCTTTGTCGGCCGTTGCGAGAATCTGACACGCCAGAACAGCGGCATTGACTGCGCCGTCGATAGCCACCGTTGCCACCGGGATACCCGGGGGCATCTGAACGATGGCGAGCAGTGCGTCCATTCCCTTGAGTGCTCCGCCGCCGATCGGCACACCGATCACCGGCAAGGTTGTATACGCGGCCAGCACGCCCGGAAGATGAGCCGCCAGCCCGGCCGCCGCAATCACGACGCCATACCCTTCGTCCTCCGCGGACAACGCCAGCGTGGAGGCGCGGGAGGGTGACCGGTGCGCAGAACAAACCTGGGCGTCGTAATGGACGCCCAGCTCACGAAGTGCAGTCAAACAAGGTTCCATCACACCGAAATCCGAGTCACTGCCCATGACTACCAAAACCTTGGAATCAGGCATATTCATCCTCCATAAATGATAAATGGAAAGGTTTCCCCTTCCATAAA
>CAZBKR010000082.1:0-8354 GCA_964492455.1 uncultured Oscillospiraceae bacterium | reverse complement strand
ATTCCATGATCACGGCCATAGTCGGCGCGAACTGGGGAGACGAAGGCAAAGGGAAAATCACTGATATGTTCGCAGGTGAAGCGGACATCGTCATCCGTTTTCAAGGCGGGGCCAACGCAGGCCACACCATCATCAACTCCTACGGTAAATTTGCCCTCCACCAACTGCCATCGGGCGTATTCAGCCCGAATACCGTCAATATCATCGGCAACGGTGTGGCACTCAACATTCCCGCATTGATCCGTGAAATCGGACATGTCACGGAAGGCGGGGTGCCGGTTCCCCGACTCATGGTTTCCGACCGGACTCAGATCGTGATGCCTTACCATGTTTTACTGGATCAATATGAGGAAGACCGGCTGTCCGATCGGCAGTTCGGGTCTACCCGGTCCGGTATTGCGCCGTTTTACTCGGATAAATACGCGAAAATCGGATTTCAGGTTTGCGAATTGTTTGACGAAAAAGCGCTGCGGGAAAAGCTGCACGCGGTTTGCGAATACAAGAACGCATTGATCGTGCATCTGTACCACAAGCCTGCTTTGGATCCCGACGCGCTGCTGGAGGAACTTGCAGGTTACCGCGAAGCCATCCGGCCGTACGTCGCGGATGTGCGTTCCTTTCTGCACGACGCAGTCCGGGAAGATCGGCAGATCCTGCTCGAGGGACAGCTTGGCGCGCTCCGGGATCCGGACTTCGGCATCTATCCGTTTACCACCTCGTCTTCCACGCTGGCCGGATACGGGAGCGTAGGAGCGGGACTGCCCCCTTATCGCATCGGCCGGATCGTCGCCGTCACAAAGGCATACTCGAGTGCGGTTGGAGCGGGAGCTTTCACAAGTGAGATTTTCGGACCGGAAGCCGATCAGCTGCGCCGTCTGGGCGGAGACGCAGGTGAATTCGGCGCGACCACCGGCAGGCCCCGCAGAATGGGCTGGTTTGACTGCGTCGCGACCCGTTACGGATGTGAGGTGCAGGGAGCGACCGAAGCGGTGCTGACCGCGGTGGACGTGCTTGGATATCTGGACCGGATTCCGGTCTGCACCGGCTATGAGATTGACGGCACCCGGATCGATGCATTTCCCGTAACGGGACTGCTGAACCGGGCCAAACCGGTACTCGAGTGGTTGCCCGGATGGAGAAAGGATCTCCGCGGGGTAACCCGTTGGGATGAACTTCCCGAAGAAGCCAAAGACTACATTACGTTTATTGAACACCGTATCGGTGTTCCGATCCGTATGGTTTCCACCGGACCGCGGCGCGAAGAGATTATCCATCGGTGATGTCCGGTTCCGGCCGGATCGCAACAGCAACGAGAGGAGCCTGTATGACCAGATTTATCTTCGTCACCGGTGGCGTCGTTTCAGGATTGGGCAAAGGGATTACCGCCGCGTCCCTCGGACGACTGCTCAAGGCCCGGGGAGTCCGGGTTACCATGCAGAAACTGGATCCGTATCTCAATGTCGATCCGGGGACCATGAACCCCTATCAGCATGGTGAGGTATTCGTGACCGAGGACGGAGCCGAAACCGATCTCGACCTGGGCCACTACGAACGGTTTATTGATGAAAATCTGTCCCGCAACAGCAATGTCACTTCGGGCCAGATCTACTGGGAAGTCATCCAGAAAGAACGGCATGGGATGTACAGCGGCGGGACCGCCCAGGTCATCCCCCATGTGACCAATGAGATTAAGAGCCGGATCCGGGAAGGCAAGGATGAGTACGATGTGGCCATCATCGAGATCGGAGGGACCGTCGGCGACATCGAAGGCCTCCCGTTCCTGGAGGCAGCCCGCCAGTTTACGATCGACCACGGGCGTGATAACTGTCTGTTCATCCATGTCACATTGGTTCCTTATCTCCGTGCCTCGCACGAACTCAAAACAAAACCGACGCAGCATAGCGTAAAAGATCTGCTCAGTCTCGGAATCCAGCCCGATATTCTGGTATGCAGGACCGAAGTGCCGCTGGATCGCAATACCAAAGACAAGATCGCTCTGTTTTGCAATGTTCCTAAGGATTGTGTCATCGAAAACACCGACATGAGAGTGCTGTACGAGATTCCGCTGGAACTGGAACGGGAAGGGTTGGCCCGGATCGTCTGCCGCAAACTGTCAATTGTATGCGGAGAACCCGATCTTTCGTCCTGGGAACGGATGGTGGACGGCATCGCCAATCCGGAATTCCAGGTGGACATCGGTGTAGTCGGGAAGTACGCGGAACTGCGGGACTCGTATTTGAGCATCGTCGAAGCGCTGGAACATGGCGGAGCCGCACACCATGCCCGGGTTCACATTCACTGGATCAACGCGGATGAAGTAACGCTGCGCAACGCCGCCGGCATGATGGAAGACCTCGATGGCATTCTCATCCCCGGAGGATTCGGCACCCGCGGAATCGAAGGCAAGATCGAAGCCGCGCGTTATGCGCGCGAACAAGGGATCCCGTACTTTGGCATCTGTCTCGGGATGCAGGTGGCTGTGATCGAGTACGCGCGCAGCACACTCGGCCTGGATGGCGCGAACAGTGCGGAGTTCGACGCCAATACGCCCTATCCGGTCATCGACTTGCTGCCTGATCAGAAAAATGTGGAGCAGTTAGGCGGCACCATGCGGCTCGGCCGGTATCCCTGCCGGCTTACGGAAGGTTCGCTCGCCCGCAAAGCATACGGACTGGAAGAGATCTGGGAGAGACACCGGCATCGCTACGAGTTCAACAATGACTACCGGGACGCGTTGACGGAAGCGGGTATGAAAGTCGTCGGCACCTCGCCGGACGGAACGATTGTCGAGATGGTTGAACTGACGGGACACCCCTGGTTTGTCGCCTGCCAGTTCCACCCGGAGTTCAAATCCCGGCCTAACAGACCACATCCCTTGTTCAGCGGCTTTGTCCGCGCCAGTCTGGACCGTCGACTCAACAAATGAACCGGCGCACCTTACATCGTCTATGGCTCTTGCTGGCCGTTCTGTTCGCGACCCTGACAGTGTCGGTGGCCGGGTGTGCACGCGCGGCCATACCGACATCTTCAGTACTCACGACGACAACGTCACCGGAAGCAACCGCCGGCTGGATGCGTCACACGCTTCCGCCGGAGGGTATCGTGCTCGACGTACCGCTGCTGCGACAGTCTGATCCCCGATGGGGCGGTGTGCCGCTCGGTTCGGCAGGAGCAACCATCGGGAGCGAAGGATGTGCCCTGACTTGTTTTGCGATGGTCGCAACCCACCTTGGAGCGGATTCCACTCCCGCGCAGGTAGTGGAGCGGTTGGGTGAATATGCCTATCCGCTCGAATGGGTGGCCGCAAAACCCCGGTACGGATTTCATGTGGTTCGCAAAGACAGCATTCGATTTCGCGATTCCCGGCTGCACGATCCGGAATGGGTACGCCACACCATCGAAGATACGCTGGCGGACGGATATCCGGTGATCATCGGCATCCTGCAAACGTCGACCGGAACGCCGCACTTCATAGTGGCTTACGGGTTGGAGCCCGACAGTACAGGAGGATATTCCATCCTTGTACGGGATCCCAGCGTCAATAGCGATTACTTGCGCTGGGAAGAAATTCCGTCCGGGTGGGAGGTCACCCGGCTTGTGGTGTACCAGACATGAAGAAGAATATCCGTACATCCTCTGCTTCACATCTCCCATCTTCTTCGGCTACCGGATCGCGCCGCATGGCCGGCAGACAACAGATTCGCATTTTGGCGGTTCTGTCACTTCTTGTGGCTGTCGGCGCGATCGGTGCAATTCTGCTCACGGGCGGATGCGGTGGAAATACCCCGGAACCATCCGGCTCCTCCGCTTCCAACGGACAGACAACGGGTATGACAACACGCGGGGAAAGCACGACCTTTCCGACAGGTGGAGGGGAAACCCTGCCCGACGCGGGAGAGGATGCCGCCCATCCTTTGTCACTTGACTTGTCTGCACGCGAGGAGATTCCGATACCCGCCGCCTTTTCCGGTTTTGGCTGGGAACTCGTCCGGATTCTGCCTGATGGAAGCATGGTGATGAACAGCGGCAGCCGGTTGTCCATTTATAATCCGGCATCCGGTGTCGAGACCGTGGTCCATGAGGCGGAATTTGGTATCCAGGCAGCTGCCGGGGACCGCTATCTGGCATATGGTGTGGGCGGAGATGAGTGTCTCGATATCCGCCTGCATTACATTGGACAGGATTATACAGAAACCATTCTCACCGATACGGACGGATACCTCGATCTGGAAATGACCCGGAGCGGCGGAGTGCTGGCCAGTCGGATCCGGTATACAGGAGAGGAGGCCGTGCTGGATGCCTGGCTCCGGTACGACATCGCTTCCGGCGCGGTCACGGAGATTCCCACCGGTGAGCGAAGCTATGCCCGTTACCTGTTCGTCCGTGCCTATCCCGACAAGAATCCCGACTGGACTTATGACGTCGGTGTCAAGTGGCATCAGACATGGCTGGACGGGGGCGAACAATTGTATTATGCCGAAATCGTCCGCCACGCCCGAAACGATTATACGTGCCGTCTGTACCGTTCCGATGCGACGGGCGGTGAACTGCTGTATGAAACCGCCTCGGGTCCCCTTCCTGACATAACCGTGAGTCAGGATCTGATCCGGATCGGAGACGGGCTGGCCTTCGTTGTCGACACAGGACGATGGGTGGCTGCCTCTTTCGGGGACCCGGCCTTTACGGAGGATTTCCCGTATGGCGGCCGGGTACTGTCGGCCAATCCGGACGGTGTGCTGGTGGCAGCCCTCGACCGCTTCGGACAGGCTGCACGCCTGTATCTGGTACCGGTCTCCAAAGTGGTTTGACATCTCGTATACCCTGTGATAGACTTCTTTTGCTCATTCCCGTTCGAGGATTTTTTTTATGTCCTCTTTTATGAAGTAAGGCTTAGGGAGGTCTACCGTCATGGCTAAGGCTGGCGCTCGCGACAAAATCACCCTCGCATGCGAGGAGTGCAAACAACGCAATTACGACACGTACAAAAACAAAAAGAACGACCCGGACCGGCTCCAACTCAAAAAATACTGCAGGTTCTGCCGTAAACAGACTTCCCACAGGGAAACGCGCTGAAGCCCGGTTGCCCTGTTGCGGGGCAATGGGATCAGGACCGACCGAAGGAGCATAACTATGGCCGCGAATGAACCGAAGTCGAAAAAGGACATCGCCAGGAAAGAGAAAAAGGAACAGGGGAAACTGGCCCGCTTTTTCCATCGCCTGGGGCGGTTTTTTTCCGATCTGCGCGCCGAACTCAAACGGGTGGTATGGCCGGACCGTAAAAAGCTGATCAGCAGCACATTGATCGTCCTGGCCATCTGCGTGGCGGCCGGGATCTTTCTCTGGATCGTGGACACCCTTCTGATGGGCTTTTTAAACACTGTCGGATTCTACAATTCGAGTGCTACCACGGTTCCGACCCCCGCGCCGACCACCATTGCAACAACCGTCTCCACCACGACAGCCGCCACGACGACTGTCACCACGGCCGGGACTACAACAGCCGGAACCACGGCCAAGCCGTGAGGCGGCCGAGGAGAACCAGATGACTGATAACACTCTAGATCTGAATACCGAACCGACTGCCGGGTCCGTCCAGTCGGATCTTTCACAGGCGGCCTCCCAGGAGGCCCGCTGGTATGTTGTACATACCTATTCCGGATACGAGAACAAAGTCAAGGCGACTCTCGAACGGATTGTTGAGAACCGCGGTATCCATGATTTCATCCAGGAGGTTTCTGTCCCCGAGGAAGAAATCATGGAGATCAAAGACGGCAAAAAGAAGACCGTTCGCCGCAAGATCTATCCCGGGTATGTGCTGGTGAAAATGGTTTTGACCGACGAAATCTGGTACATCGTCCGCAATACGCGCGGTGTGACCGGCTTTGTCGGACCCAATTCCCGTCCGATCCCCCTTACCGAAGAGGAACTGGCTCTGATGGGGCTGGAATCCAGCTGGGAGCCGATTGTCGATTACGGGGTCGGAGAGTCGGTCAAGGTCATCAACGGGCCGCTCGAGAGCTTTATCGGAACGGTCGAAGAAATCAATCTGGAAAAGAAAAAGGTACGCGTTCTCATTTCGATGTTCGGGCGCGAAACCCCGGTCGAACTGGAACTCGCGCAGATTATGCGCATCTAGGAACCATCCAATCGCTTATCCGTCGCCGGCCTTTGCGGGCAGGCGGCATGGCATAAGGCATACGGAAACGTCCGTACGCAAAACAACATGGGAGGTGGACAGAAATGGCCAAGAAAATTGTCGGGTACGTGAAACTGCAGATACCCGCGGGAAAAGCCACGCCTGCGCCGCCGGTAGGACCAGCCCTTGGACAGCACGGTGTCAATATCGCCATGTTCGTCAAGGAATTCAATGAAAGAACAGCGAAAGACGTCGGACTTGTGATCCCTGTCGTGATCACGATCTTCGCCGATCGATCCTATTCCTTCATAACGAAAACTCCTCCGGTGCCGATTCTGCTGAAGAAGGCGTGCAAAGTCGAAAAGGGTTCGGGAAAACCGGACAAAGAGAAAGTCGCCAAGATCACCTGGGAAGAGGTCCGCAGGATAGCAGAGCTCAAAATGGTGGATACCAATGCGTCCGACGTGGAATCCTGCGCGCGCATGGTGGCCGGCACTGCCCGCAGCATGGGCATCGTGGTCGAAGGTTGACGGGAGGGGGCGTTTCGATATGAAAAGAGGCAAGCGATACAAAGAACTGGCAAAACTGATCGACCGTGGGACGCTGTACGATCCCGCCGACGCGATTGAACTGGTCCAGAAAACCGCCAATGCCAAATTCGACGAGTCCGTCGAAATCCATATCCGTCTGGGTGTTGACTCCCGGCATGCGGACCAGCAGGTTCGCGGCGCGGTTGTTCTCCCGCACGGTACCGGTCGGAGCATCCGGGTGCTTGTGTTTGCCAAAGGGGCGAAAGCCGACGAGGCGGTTGCAGCCGGTGCGGATTTTGTCGGCGCGGACGACATGGTCGCTAAAATCCAGGGTGAAAACTGGTTTGATTACGATGTCGTAGTCGCGACTCCGGACATGATGGGTGTGGTCGGACGACTGGGCCGCGTACTGGGACCCAAAGGCCTGATGCCGAACCCGAAGTCGGGAACAGTCACGATGGACGTCACACGTGCCGTCCAGGATATCAAAGCCGGTAAAATCGAATACCGTCTGGACAAGACCAACATCATCCACTGTCCGATCGGCAAGGCGTCGTTCGGTCAGGAAAAACTGGCTGACAATTTCAAGACCCTGATGGACGCGGTAGTCCGCGCCAAGCCCGCAGCCGCCAAAGGGCAGTACCTGCGCGGCATCACTCTGACATCCACGATGGGCCCCGGTATCAAGGTCAATCCCGCACGGGTTTCTTGACACCGCGGCCATAAGCGGATAGAATACCAAAACAGCACCGAAGACAGCAGGAGCCCCATCGGGCATAAACGGAAGTCGTCCTGCCGAGGTTGCGGTTTGACCGTTCGCCAAGCGATGTGTCACGCCCCTCCGTCTTCGGACGCGAGGGGCGTTTTTTTGGCAGAGAACGTGCCCATTACCAAATCAAGGAGGTGCCGAACGGATGCCGAGCAACAAGATTCTGGACATGAAAAAGGCGATTGTCACCGGTTTGGCGGACGAGTTCCGCGAAGCGCAGACGATGGTATTTGCCGATTACCGCGGACTCACCGTTGCGCAGGACACCGAGTTGCGTACTGCGATGCGCAAAGCCGGTGTCAAGTACAAAGTCATCAAGAACAAACTGGCTGTCCTTGCCGCGCAGCAGGCCGGAATCAAGGGGATGGAAGCCTTGTTCACCGGACCGACTGCAGTGGCGTACAGCAATGATGACGTGGTTGCGCCCGCGAAACTGGTCAAGGAATTCGCGACCAAGTATCCCATTCTGGAAATCAAAGGCGGAGCGATGGAGGGTGCATTCCTGGACGTCGCCGGCGTGCAGCGCCTTGCTGCCGTGCCGCCGAAGGAAGTGCTCTACGGACAGATCGTGACCGGCTTGATCAGCCCGATCGCGAGTTTTGCCATGATTTTAGGTGCGGTCTGCAAAAAAGCCGAAGAAAACGGCGCAGAGAACGTATCCGAACTGGTGGCGGTGGCCGCGGGCGAATGAGAACTGGATAGGCCTTTGGGTCTGTCTTTTGAAGTACATACAAAAAAAACGGAGGGTAATGAATAATGGCCAGTGAAAAAATCACCAAAATCATGGAAGACGTCAAAGCACTTACCGTCATCGAACTCAATGACCTTGTGAAGGCACTCGAGACCGAGTTCGGCGTGTCCGCGTCCGCTATGGCAGTTGCGGCAGCGCCTTCTTCCGCTGCGGCCGCTCCTGTTGAAG
>CAZBKR010000081.1:0-8449 GCA_964492455.1 uncultured Oscillospiraceae bacterium | reverse complement strand
GCGGGGCGGTGTTCTGGAGCCTGCTGGCCGCGCTGCTCTCGCTGGGGCTGCTGGGGCTCCGGCTGCTGTTTGCGTCCAAAGTCAAACCCGCGTTGATTCGTCCGGTCACCCTGCTCGGAGTCGCAGTCCTGGTCGCCGTCGGATTCTGGTGCGGGTTGCGGCCGGCTGAAGGCGGATTCGTTGCCTTTGAGTCGGAGGTGACCGGTATCGAACGGTATCTCGCACAAGGCGAGGCGTTCAAGGCGGGCGAAGCGTGGACAGAACTCCAGGAACTGTACGGCAACAACGATACGGTCCGCCTGCTGGAAGCCAGAATCGCAATCGAGAAAAAAGACTATGACGCCGCGATCCGGGCGATGGACGCGCTGTCAGACCGGAGGCAGGAGCCCTATTATGCGACCGTGGGACAGATCCGCATGCTGCAGAAGAATTACGATCAGGCGCAGGCTGTCTATGTCGAAGGAGCCCAGACATGGCCCCTCTGGAGCGACATGCAATTGATGGCCGGTGTGCAGGCCTCCGACAACAAGCAATACCAGGTGGCCGAATATTTCCTCCTCCGCGCGGCCGAACAGATGCCGCGCAACCCGGTTCCTCTCTACCACCTGGGCGTCACGCGCTTCGAACAGGGCTATGCCGAAGAAGCGGACGTGTATTTTAACGAAGCCCTCTCTCTCGGATTGGATGAGGAACGGACCGGATATGTTGCCTGGTACCGTCAGCAGATGGAAGGAGAAGAGAAATGAAACGACTTCCCCTGCTTCTTCTGTGTCTCGCGCTTCCGCTGGCTGGTATCGGTGCGGCCGCTCCGCCGGAAGTTGGACAGCGCCGTTCCAGCCCCGGTCTGTACTACATCTCCGCTCCACCAAAAGAGCAGCCACCGGTCATCCGGGTCACCGCACCGCCCGTCAAACCGCAACCCCGTGCACAGAGCGGCGATCTGGCAACCGATCTGTTCGGGACGACAACGAGCGGAGGAACCAATGCGGTTGTCGGCGGGATTCTGGATCATTTTGAGAACGGGCAGTCCGCGATCCGGGACTCGTTCGCCCAAACCGCGCGCGGTTATGAACGCGCGTACAACGCCAGTGGAAAGGACAAAGCGTTCTGGCGCTGGCAAAGAGCGCAGGACGCGTCCTCCAGAGCCGGCCGGTCGGCGACGGCGATCAAGTGGACTGGAAAGGCCTACAGTGTGTATTCGATCTATAGAGATGTCGAATCCTATAACAAACCTTCCAATCACCGACACTCCTCTCTGGCGTTCATCGATCAGACGATGCGGGGATTCAGCATCATCGCCAGCTCACTGGATACGGTCGGGGTAAAAACTGCCAAGCCGCTGTCCATCGGAGGTGGCATCGTCAAAGAGGTCGTCGGCGGCGAGACCTTTGCGGGGTGGGCAAATCAGCAGGACAATTTCATCCTCTATGGGCTCGACACCACGACCGATTGGGTCAACAATCTCGCGTATGAGGCATTCCTGCGTTACTGGTTCGGAATCTACAATGATACGCCCAACGCCAATCTGCATGGACGGCCGCCCTACGGCGCCGGAGTGTATAAACCCAATATCTACCTCTATCCGGAGTCGGAACTGGACATCGCCGTCACGTTCCGGCTGCCTGCATTGCTGACCGCGACCATCCCGGACTACACCGGCATCTGGGAGGTACATGCGGACCCGGACGGGACGCTGTCAGACACGGCGGGCCTGACCTATGGATACCTGTTCTATGAATCGGAGACCGACCCGGCACTGTTTACATATGACCAAGCCTGGCTGGTGCCGGCAGCCGATCGGGAACAGGTTTTCCGGGAGGTGCTGGCCGCATATGGCTTCAACGAGACCGAGATCACCGATTTTGTCGCCTTTTGGACCGGGCGGCTCGAACCCGGCACCGACTTTCTGATGTATCCGCAAACCACTGAGTGGGTGGACGCCGCCATGCCGGTTACCGTGTTCCCCGCGCCGGTGAGCCGGTTCCGTCTGTGGTTCGCGTTCGAACTCTATAAGGGAGGAACACTCCCGGCTGAGCCGGATCCTGTCGCCATGGATCGTGACGGGTATGCAATGGTGGAGTGGGGAGGCTTCCTCCTCGACTGACGGAAAGCGCAGGTCGCAGGGCTCCGCCTTTTCTGTCACTCCCCTCTCAGCTTGCGCAGGTATGCCACACTGTCGTCGATTCGTTTTCTTGCGATGGCATCCCGTTCGGCGGCGGAAAGGTCGCCCAGCGCGGGCGTCGACGTGGAAGACTCCACGATGAGATGCAGCCCTGTGCGCCGCGGGCTGTATTTCGCGAACAGATGGACCGCGCGCGGGAAGTCGATGATGCCCTCACCGACCGCGACGCTGGTCGCCATGAAGGGAATGCGCCCCGGCAGCACTTCCTGGACCACCGCGTAGTCTTTCATGTGAGTGGTCAGCGTATACGGCGCGAGCGCCGCGATATCGTCGTCCGGGTCGGAGAAAACGCAAACCCCGTTTGCGGTATCCATCGCACACCCCACGAACGGGGAGTCGATGGCGTCGAGCAGTTCCGCCTGTTCTTTGCCGGTAAAATCGATATGGTTTTCGACGGCCAGGAAGACCTCTTCCTCCTCGAGGATCTCCGCGCATTTCCGCATCGCCGCCACATAGTCTTCTTTCTGGGCCCGGGCTGCCGCCCGCGGCTTCAAAAACCGGCTGGATTCAACTTTGAGACCGCCGTACCCGGTGCGAAGCATATCCATCCCGAGTTCTTTGACGATCCGGCAGCGCCGCTTCAATTCCGCCGCGATGGTCTCCCCCCCGGGGCCGTTGACAGAAAAGACCGGCAGCATCACATGGATGTCGTACTCCATCCCGTATTGTTCCATCCATCCGCGAAAGCGTGCGACACTCTCCGGGCCGTGTGCGTCAAACGGGTACCTGACCTGCATGCAGTCACACCCGATTTCCGCCCCGTGCCGGAGAACGTATGCCGTCCGCTCCTCCTCGGACACTTCCGGTGGTACGGGATAGTTCGAATCCATAAAACCGATACGCATGGTCCTGATCACCGATTGATAACCCATAGGGTCCTCCTTGCGGGTTGCCTGCCGGCAACGCTTATTGTTTGGCACCTGCTGCCTGTTCGTCTCTCTGAAGATACCGGTGCAGATAGTCGACGCTGCGGCGGATCATCCCGTTGACCGTTTCCGCCTGCTGTTCGGCCGTCGCGTCCGGCGCATGCCGCACCCAGCTCATCTCCACCACGAGGTGCAGTCCAACCGGATTCCGTGCTTTGCGCGTGAGTGTTTCGATCGCCAGCGGGATGTCGATGGAGCCGTCGCCGACGGCGACACCGACCGGAGCAAACGGAATACGCGGTTTCACGTCTTCCTGGATCACGAGCATGTCCTTGATGTGGGTGGTAATGGTATAAGGAGCCAGCTGGGCGATCTCCAGGTCGGGATCGTTGAACACGGTATAGGCGTTCGCGGTGTCGAGCGCGCAACCGACATGCGGGGAGTCGACAAAGTCGAACATCGCGGCCAGGTCGGCCCCCTTGAAATCACAATGGTTTTCGACTGCGAGATACACGTCGTTGTCTTCCATGATTTTGGCGGCTTCCCGCAGACTTTTCCCGATCGTCTCGAGCTGCCGGCGGCCGTCCGGCGCAAACCGGCTTTTCTCGATCCGGAGCGAGCCATACCCCAGCCGCATGATGCGGATGCCCAGCCGTTTCATGATCCGGATGCGTTGCGCAATGTCTTCCCGGGCAAGCCCCGCGTTGGGTCCGGTCAATTCGAACACGTTGCGCAGACGTCCCATTTCCGCTCCGCGCAATTCCAGCTCGATCCCGTACTCCTCCGTCGCGGCCCGGATCGCGGACAGTTCCGCCTGCGTTTCGGGGAAGTCCACCGAATAATGCAGACAACTGCATCCCATTTCGGCTGCCTGCCGGATCAGCCACCGCCCTTTTTCAGGATCCGGCATGGGAACCGGCGGCCGGAAGTCCGCCCCCATAAAGCCTACTTTCATCGTGCGCTGGATATCCCGATAGTTCATAGGTATGCCTCCTCGCATGGGGAAATCGAAGATCTTCCTCATGATCCTATCGCTCTTCCGGATGTTTGAAAACAAAAAGAGTGGCCGAAAGCCACCCGTTTTTGTTCCGTTTTTCATTTGCCGCTTACTGCTGACCGGTCAGCCCTGTATGTTGGTTTTGTCCCGTTCCCGATCGGCGGTCGCGTGTTTGTGGGGATTGCGGGCGGCCTTGCGATCCTGGACCCACTTCACCACCAGCACAATGACTGTGAACAGCAAGGCATAGAAGACGATCGAGAGCAGCGTCGTCCACTCGAACACCGCCCCTTCCGCCGTCGGCAGCGGCACGATCGCTTTGACAGGGGTAAGCAGCATACCGGAAAATCCGTAGACAATGTCGGTAAACTGGCCTTTCGGGTCCATGTCGATCCATTTGAAAATCAGCCGGAGGATCAGAAGAACCTCCACAATCCCGAGCAGCACCCAGGGTGCCGCGCTGATCCGGAACTCACTCTTTTTCTTTCCATTCATGTCCGGGGTCGGTATATCACTCATATGTATGCTCCCGTCTTGTCCTTGTACCGCTCTCGCGCCACGTGCCGCATCCTGCCTGTCTATTGTACTCCTCTTCACACCCTACTGCCTAAACCGCTGGTTTCCGCAGACAGCCGCCAGTTGCGTACCTGTCCACATGTAAGCTTGTGTGTGCCTGAAATGAAGGCCGGTACGCCCCCTTAGGGAAACCCGTACTTCTATAATGACCTTATGGAAACCACACACATCCGTTTCTGCCTGACTGATTTGCTGCGAGCGGTCTCACCTGCGCTGGACGCCGGTGCCCGGCCGCAGGCTTTCGTGTCTCCCCACCGTTCCCGGCAGGTTGCGTATATCGCACTCCGGGTGGCCCGTTTGGTCTTTCTGTCCGAACGGGAGGTGGCGGATCTGGTCGCGCTCGCTTTGCTGCGCGACATCGGGATATCGCACGAGAACCCTTACAACACGCCGACACACTGCCGTGCGGGTGAGAAACATCTGCGTATACTCCGGTATCCCGTGATCCCTGCGGAACCGATGCGATATCACCACGAAAACTACAACGGATCAGGCCTGTTCGGGCTCCGCGGCCAGGGCATCCCGCTGACCGCTCAGATTCTCCGCCTGGCAGATGTCGTGGCAACGCGGTTTGACATGGCGGCGGCGTATCGCGATCACAAACTTCGCCGGCAGATCGAAGACGATGTCCGGACCCGCAGTGAGTCGGTTTTTTCTCCCGAGACCGCCGACGCGTTTCTCCATCTCACCGGACAATCCGCATTCTGGTATGAGCTCACGGATCCGGTCGTCGACCACGCGCTGGCACAACGATGTCCCCGCCTGAGCGCTGACCTTTCCCTCCGGGACATCCGGCAGATCACCCGATTGCTGGCGAATGTGGTTCGGGCCAGGAAAAGCAGCATCGCAAACGGATCTGTGCGCGGACGGAGATCCAGTGGGCATATCGCGCGATGGGCACTCTCCCAGCGGCTGGACAAGGATATGATTCGAAAAATGCTGATTGCGGAAGACCTGCGTGTGCTCGGGCTTGTCGTGCCCGGCTATGCGCTCGAGACCGTCTCCGGGTTCGGGCTCCCCGCGCGGAAAGACCATTCGGGCGCTGTGCAAAGCCAGGTCTCCTATAGATCTCCCGCCTCGCACAGCAACCGATAGAGTGTCGGCTCGAGATGAAACTCCTCCATCAATGCCTCCACCTCGGCGAGCGCTTTCTTTCGAGTCGCATACTGCTGCGCCGCAGGCCGTTTGACCGCACGGATGAGGATATTTTTAGGGGTGTGTTCCATCTCGATAAATTCCAGCAGCTGGGTATGGTACCCGCAGCACTCGAGCAGGTTTCCGCGGATTGCATCGGTCATCAGGGCAGCCATCCGTTCTTTAACGATCCCGTAGCGCGTCAGGCCGGAGAGTCGCGCTGTCGAGATCTGCGCATTGAGCTCGTGCTGGCAGCAAGGGACGGAGAACAGGAGCCGTGCCCCCCGGCGGACCGCGTGAAACAGTGCCAGGTCGGTCGCGGTGTCGCACGCGTGCAGTGTCACGACCATATCAACCGGCCTCGTGTCCCCGTATCCCGCGATGTCTCCTACCTGAAAGTGCAGTCCGGCGTAGCCGTATTGCTCCGCGACCCGTGCGCAGTGGTCGATGACGTCCGCCTTGAGGTCGAGTCCCACCATGTCGACCTCCAGTCCGCGCAGGACGGTGAGGTAGTGGTAGAGCACAAAGGTCAGATAGGATTTTCCGCACCCGAAATCGACGACCCGGAAAGAACTGCCTGGGTCCATCCCCCGCACTTCGTCGTCGACCATTTCCAGAAACCGGTTGATCTGCCTGTATTTGTCATATTTGGATCGTAGAACAGTCCCGTCCGGAGTCATCACACCCATCTCGACGAGCCCGGGCACCACCGTGCCTTCGGGGAGCAGGGTATTCTTGACGCGGTTGTGCGCCGTTTCCCGGCGGGGTGCCTGGCGCACGGGAGACCGGGAGGTGAGAACCCGTCCTTTTGCGGAGATCCGCACGGCATACTCATGTTGCGCATCCCAGGCGTTCAATTGACGAAATGCTGTCTCCAGGAACGCTGTGAGAACGGTATGGAGAGGTCCGGTTTCTGCCGGGAGATTTTCATGAAACACCTGGCTCGCGGTGAAACGCTCCACCTGGTAGCCGGACGGGAGCCGGTTGACTGCGACGCGGCGGTACAGACTCCCCTTCTCGCGCGGAGCAGACAGCACGATTTTATAGACGTCGCCGCTGACAGCGGCTTCGACGGCTTTTCGGATTTCATCCATATAAGGGCCCCCGGCTTTCTTGCGGACAGTCATCGGGTGCTATTTGATGTCCCTGCGGCAGAAGGAGTCCAGTCCGATGAACCCCATGCAGAACACCAGCACCGCGAGGTAGACCAGTGAGAATCCCACCGGAGGCGCGCCTTGTACCCCGACCGATCCAAACAGGAACCCGATTGTCTCCTGGCTGGTGTCGTACGGGAACATCCGCGCTGCCAGCCCCATATTGGAAAACGGGATAAACCGGACCCACTCGTGTCCCCGGTAGAGGGTCAGGAACGCCCGGATGACACTGCTGGAAAAGTACACCGCGATGGAAAGCCCGACAGAAACCGCGGTATTGCGGGTCAGAATCGACAGCATAAACGCCAGACACATATAGACCGCGACATCCAGAAACTGCACCCACAGCCGCGCAAACTGGTACAGATGGAACCCCATCACCCCAGCGATGCCGTTGTGCGCGTATACATAAGGCTGCCCGGCACCAAATCCGAAGAAGATCCCGTGGTCGAGCATCGCGACCCCATACAACAGCAAAGTCATCAGCACTCCGGTCGACAGGAGAGACACCAGTTTGGCGGTATAAATCTTCCACCGTCGGGCCGGGGATATGATCAGCGACTTGATCGATCCGGTCGAGATTTCGTTGGATACGGAGGATCCGGCCAGGATGGTCATCAACAGTACGACCATGAACAATCCCACACCCGTCATGGCAGTGATTGCGGTATCTGCGGGGCCGGATTCGTACCGGGAGGTCGACATGCCGTTTTCCAGTTTGTAGACCAGCACGGCCAGCTCATTCTCCACTTCGCCCCGGCGTTCCGGCGTCATCGGCAGCGCGGCGGTATATCCGGTGTAGTCCAGGTTGTCCACCAGGGACCTCCTGTAGTTCTGTACCTGCAGGATCGACTCCCGGATGCCCTTGTACGACCTTCCTTCGGCGTCCTTGCCCTCCGGATCGAGCCGCAGCCACATTTCATTGGTCTCGATCTGCCGCTGCCGCTCCGCTTCGTCCAGCGATTCGTTCGACCGGATCCTGTCGTTTTGCATCGCGATGTAGGCCGCAAAATCGTGCCCTGAAAGAATGGTCTCATACCGGGGCAGCACAGACTCGATCTCCTCAAGCCGCGCCTGTTGCTCCGCGGTGCGCACGGTGGCGGGAATGTCCCGCAACAGCGCCAGCTCGGCGGTCTGCTCGCGTCGTTCCCGGAGCAGATCCGCCAGATAGTTCGATCCGGTCATCAGGTTGATCTCATAGGCCAGCGCGGATTCGTACAGATCGATCTCGTCCGCCAGATAGGCCATTTCCGACCGGATCGCTGCCGCCTCCGCTTCGTTTGCCCCGTCCAGCTCGTTCTCCAGTTCGCCGTACCGGGTCTCCATCACACCCAGGTATTCCCGCATGGAATCCATGGCCCAGTTTTTCTCGTCCGGAAGATCCGGGCGCTCAGAGTTGTCCCGCAGTGTCGCGCGCATGATCGCGCACAGCCCCGTGACTGCGACGACCATCAGGACGGCAATCACGAGGATGCTGGTTTTCCGGGAGATCTTGATCCATTCGTTCAGGGTGAGGTTCCAGATCTTACGCAATGGGAGC
>CAZBKR010000080.1:0-8863 GCA_964492455.1 uncultured Oscillospiraceae bacterium | reverse complement strand
CCGGCCGTGCCCACCAGATCCGTGCCCAGCTGGCGCACGCCGGCCACCCGATCGTTGGGGATGTGCGTTATGGGGGACGGGCATGCGTCGACGGAGGGTTTGGTCTGCACGCCTGCCGGCTCGGGTTTTTCCACCCTGTGAGCGGGGAGCGGCTGGTGTTTGAGGCGCTCCCTCCGGATACCCGGGTCTGGCAACTCTACCGCAATGCACTGTCATCGGAGATTCCCGTATGGTGAAGCGAACACGTATGAACTCGAAAAACAAACGTCCCGGGGCCTTCTTCCGCGGGATGGGCCGGTTGGCCATGCTTGCGCTTGCATTGGCAGCTTTGTTGACAGCTGCGCTGCTGCGTATCGATGCCGAAGTGGCTTCGACCGGTGCCCGCCGGATCGTGTCCGCGGAACAGGCCCGCCGTGCGGATTGCATCCTGGTGCTCGGAGCACAGGTGCGACAGGACGGGACCGTCAGTGCGATGTTGCAGGATCGACTAGATGTGGCTCTTGCACTGTATCGCGCCGGTGTTTCCGACCGGATTCTTGTATCGGGCGACCATGGCACGGAGTATTACGACGAGGTCAACGCGATGCGGGATTACCTGATTGAGCAGGAAGTTCCCCCGGAACATGTATTTATGGATCATGCGGGATTCGACACGTATGACTCTCTCTACCGCGCCCGGGATGTGTTTCTGGTGCGCTCCTGTGTGGTTTCCACGCAGGGCTTCCATCTCCAGCGCGCCTTGTTTATTGCGGAAGAACTGGGTCTGGAGGCAGAGGGAGTCGACGCCGCGCTGAGAAGCTATGGCCGGGGTGCGTATTACCGTGTGCGGGAGGTGTTCGCCCGGACCAAAGCCTGGCTCGAATGCCGGGTGCTGGATGCCTCGCCGACCTTTCTGGGACCGGTCATCCCGATTTCGGGGGACGGAACCGTGACCGAAGATCGGGTGCTTCCTTGAGTGTCAATGATATAATGGATGTATCGAATTTCAACCAGGAGGTTCAGCAACATGGGCAGACTCGACGGTACCCAGACTCTTCTCAACCTGATGAAAGCCTTTGCGGGGGAATCACAGGCACGCAACCGCTACACGTTCTTCGCATCCACCGCCAACAAAGAGGGGTTCCGGCAGATCGAAGCGATCTTCACCGAAACCGCGGACAATGAAAAAGAGCACGCGAAACTGTTCTACCGCGCAATGATCTCCGGTGTGGATTCACTCCCTGCTACGGTCGAGATCACCGGCACGTTCCCGCTGGAGCTCCGTACGACTTACGAAAATCTGCTGGCAGCTGCCGCGGGTGAACACGAAGAGTGGTCCGATCTGTACCTGAACTGGGGTAAAGTCGCCGCCGCCGAAGGCTTCCCGGACATCGCCTCCATTTTTGAAGAAGTCGCGGAAGTGGAAGAGCGCCACGAAGCCCGTTATCTCAAACTGGCGGAGAACATCAAAAACGACACTGTGTTCAAGCGCGAAGAGAAAGTGCAGTGGAAATGCCGGAACTGCGGCTATGTACATGAAGGGGAGTCGGCTCCTGCGGTCTGCCCCTGTTGCAAACACCCGCGCGCACACTTCGAACTGTTTGTCGAAAATTACTGATTGCGGCAAACGCTCGCGGTGCAGACAGGCGGATGGTCTTTTGACCGTCCGCCTGTTGTTTCAGATTGTCACAAAGGAACATTTTCGTGTGATACAATAACATCATCTTTTTGACCCATTCCGGGAGGATTCGGATATGCGCACCAGGGCGGTCAGGTTGTACGGCAAGGGGGATCTGCGGTTGGAGTCTTTTGAACTGCCCCCGCTGCAGGACGGTGAAATCCTCGCGCGCATCGTCTCGGACAGTATCTGTATGTCGTCTTACAAAGCCGTGGTACAGGGTGCGGACCACAAACGGGTTCCCCCGGACATCGCCACCTGTCCGGTGATCATCGGACACGAGTTTTGCGGCGAAATCCTTGAGGTCACACCCAAATGGGCCGGGCAATTTCGACCGGGTGACCGTTTTTCAATCCAGCCCGCGCTCAATGACCCGGCCAATGTCTACGCCGCGCCCGGATACACGTTTCCCTATATCGGAGGCGCTGCGACGCATATTGTGATCCCGGACATCGTGATGTCGCGCGGTTGTCTGCTGCGTTTCGGGGGAGATGCGTTTTTCCACGGCTCCCTAGCGGAGCCGATGTCCTGCATCGTCGGCGGATTCCATGTGAACTACCACACGGAACCGGGGTCTTATGTACATAAAATGGGGATCGTACCCGGCGGCGCGATGGCGCTGCTCGCGGGTGCGGGACCCATGGGTCTCGGTGCGGTAGATTATGCGATCCACCATAAAAACCGGCCGGCCCTCCTGGTCGTGACGGACATCGATACCGATCGGCTCGCGCGTGCCGCCGGGGTCTATCCCCCGGAACGCGCACGGGAGAAAGGGGTACGGCTTGTCTATCTCAACACGTCCGGTGTGGCAGACGTGCCCGCACTGCTGAAGTCCTACAACGGGGGCAAGGGATTCGACGACGTCTATGTGTACGCACCGGTCCCCTCGCTGGTTGAGATGGCTTCCTCGCTGCTCGGATACGACGGTTGTCTCAACTTTTTTGCGGGTCCGGTCGATCCTGCCTTTTCCGCACGGTTCAATTTTTACGATGTGCATTACAACGCGGCCCATCTCGCCGGCAACAGCGGCGGCAACACGAACGATCTGGTGGAATCGCTGGAGCTCATGGCCGCGGGTGCTATCGACCCCGCTGCCATGATCACGCACATCGGCGGACTGGATTGTGTCGTGGAAACCACGCTCAACCTCCCGCACATCCCGGGCGGGAAGAAGCTGATCTACACGCAGATCTCACTGCCGTTGACACCGCTGGCGGAGCTTCGGACCCGCGCATCCGAAAACCCGCTGTTCGGACCGCTGGCCGATATTGTCGAGCAGCGGGGAGGACTGTGGAGTGTCGAGGCCGAGCGGTATCTGCTCGAACATGCCCGTCCGATCGACTGAGGAGGATCCCGAAATGGATGCCGGACAGCTCTGTTCCCTCGCGGCTGCGATTGTGCCCGTGATTCGAGTCTGGGCCGCCGGCGGGCAGCGCCCCTTGCCGACCGTCCGGTTTGTCCCGGGCGAAACGCCGGTAAGTGCGGGCGGGAAAGACGCGCTTCTGCCCGCTCCGGACGTGCTCTCCGTTTGTGAGGATCCGGTGCGTGAGGTGGCGGACCGGCTGCGGGAGGTCACTCCGGAGTCAGCCATCGGTCCGGAGGGACTTTTGTGGCCTGGAGCCGGACATTTCGTATGCACGGATCTTGCCGGCGGAAGCCGCCGCCTGGAGGGCAAGGTGGCGATCGTGACCGGTGCCGCACAGGGATTCGGGCTGGGCATCGCGGAAGGGCTGGCGACCAATGGTGCCTGGGTCGTGTTTGCCGATATTCGGGAAGAGGCGGCCGCTGCCGCCGCGGACGCGGTCAATCGGCGCGAGGGAGCCGGACGGGCGATCGCCGTCGCGGCGGATGTTTCATCGGAGTCCTCCGTCCGCGCCATGGTGGAGCAAACCCTGCTTGCGTTTGGCGGTCTGGATCTTTTGGTGAGCAATGCGGGGATCCTCCGTGCGGGCGGTCTGGAGGAGATGACCCTGCAGGATTTTCAGCTTGTCACGCAGGTCAACTACACCGCTTTTTTTCTATGTGTGAAGTATGCGTCTGTCCCCATGAAAACCGCGGCCGCGCTGGATCCGGGGTATTGGGGGGATATCATCCAGATCAATTCAAAGTCCGGTCTGCAGGGATCGAATCGCAACTTTGCCTATGCGGGAGGAAAATTCGGGGGGATCGGACTGGTTCAGAGTTTTGCACTCGAACTGGCCCCTCATCGCGTCAAGGTCAACGCGGTCTGCCCGGGCAACTATCTCGATGGCCCGCTGTGGAGTGATCCCGACAACGGACTGTTCGTTCAGTATCTGCGCGCGGGCAAAGTGCCGGGCGCGCAGACCCCGGCTGAGGTGCGGGCTTCCTATGAATCCAAGGTGCCGCTCGGCAGGGGTTGCCTCCCGTCGGATGTGGTCAAGGGGATCCTCTATCTGGTAGAGCAGGAATACGAGACCGGTCAGGCGCTGCCTGTGACAGGCGGCCAGGTCATGTTGAGTTAGGCGGGATTGCACTGCGCAAGGAGCGTAACCGTGCCAGAATAGAGCGAGGAAAGGTGGCACCCTTATGGCGATACCGGTCGTTATGCCCCGGCAAGGGCAGTCGGTGGAAAGCTGCATCATCGGAAAGTGGCATAAGAATGTCGGGGATCTTGTCGCGGAAGGAGAGATCCTGTTCACCTACGAGACCGACAAAGCGGTCTTTGACGAACCCGCACCGGTCGCCGGCACCCTGCTTGCCCGTTTTTATGAAGAAGGCGACGACGTGCCCTGCCTGCGAAACGTGTGTGTGATCGGCTCGCCCGGAGAAGACGTGTCCGCGTTTGCTTCTGAGGACGTGAAGGAGACGGCCGCAGTTCCCGACGCGGGATCTGCCACACCGGCAAAAGTGCCAGGCTCCGTTCATGAGACAGGACAGCCGGTACTCGAGTCCTGGGAGCAGGGAGGACAGTCGCAGCCGGCCAGCCCACGCGCGCGTTCTCTCGCGAATCGTCTTGGTCTGGGTTCCTTGCGAACAATCCAGGGAAGCGGACCGGAGGGAAGGATCCTGGAACGGGATGTCCGTGAGGCCCATCAAGCGGGCCTGATTCCGACTCCGGCGGCAGCCCGTATACTGGAAAAGGAAGGCAAAGCAGCCGTGGACCGTTCCGGAATCGGAGGGCGGGTCCGGGTTGCCGATGTTGGCGAAGCGAACGCCTCCGCTCTGATTCCGGGAGATCCCTCTTCCATCGGCGCGGTGGAAGACCGGGCTTACACCCGGATCCGCCGGTCGATTGGCGGCGCGATGATGGCATCCCTTTCCGGTTCAGCACAGCTCACGTTGCACACTTCGTTTGACGCGGATGCGATGCTGGCGCTTCGGGCACGCATGAAAGCGGTCAAAGAAAAGGAAGACGCGGGTACGGAAGGTGCCCGAGAGGGGGTTCCATCGGTCAACGATTGGATTCTCTTCGCGGTTTCCCGCGTGCTTTCCCGCCATCCTTTGCTCAATGCGCACGGATTTGACGACCATATCCGGTTGTTCGAGTCCGTGCATCTGGGGGTAGCGGTCGACACCCCGCGCGGACTGATGGTGCCGACGGTGTTCCATGCGGACAGGCTGGGACTGACCGGCATCTCCGCACAGGTGCGCCTCCTGGCAGTACAGTGCAGGAGCGGCGCGATCCCTCCCGACCTTTTACAGGGTGGCACCTTCACCGTTACCAACCTCGGGATGTTCGGCATCGAGTCGTTTACGCCCGTGATCAACCCGCCGCAGACCGCCATCCTGGGGGTTTGCGCTCCCCAGACCCGGATGCGCCCGGCAGCAGATGGCCGTATGCCGGTTACTTATACTGCCATTCCGTTGTCGCTCACATTTGACCATCGGGCGATGGACGGAGCGGATGCCGCACGATTTTTGCAGGATCTGGTCAGCTGTTTGAACGATATCGCGGCGAATATTCTATTAGATCAGGCCAACACTACATCATGACATCTAGACTGTTGGAGGACTCCTTATGTACGATCTTCTGATCATTGGCGGCGGCCCCGCGGGGTATCGGGCGGCGGAAATGGCGGCACAGGCGGGTCTGTCCACGGTGCTCTTTGAGCAGACCACACTCGGCGGGGTGTGCCTGAACGAAGGGTGCATCCCATCCAAAACGTTGCTGAACAGTACCAAAATACTGGACTATGTCAAAGACGGAGCCGCGTTCGGGATCCGCGCGGAGCAGGTCGAACTGGATATGCCCGCCCTGATCGCGCGAAAACGCAAAATCGTCCGGCAGCTCACAACGGGCGTGAAGAGCTCGGTCCAGGCTGCGGGTGCGGCAATCGTCGGCCTGGCGGCCGAAATCCAATCGGTGTCGTCCGGGATCATGACAGTGACAGCGGGAGATCAGACGTATCAAGGACGTAGACTGCTTATCGCGGCCGGTTCGGAGATTCTGGTGCCTCCGATTCCCGGTCTTGCCGAGGCGCTGGCAACCGGAAGCGCCATCACGAGCCGGGAAGCGCTGGAACTGGAATCCATTCCCGAGCGGATGGTGGTGATCGGCGCGGGGGTCATCGGGCTGGAGCTGGCCGGATTTTACCGGTCGGCGGGAACCGGGATCGAAGTCGTGGAACTGACCGACCACATCGGGGGCAGCATGGACCGGGAAACCGCGGCGGCTTTGCGCAAACAATACGAGCGCAAGGGAATCCGGTTCCACCTTTCCACAAAGGTGACCCGGGTCGATGGCGGAAAGGTTGTGGTTGAAGGACCGGAAGGGGAATCAGTGCTCGAAGCCCCTCTGCTGCTGCTGGCAGCGGGGCGCAAGCCCCGTGTGGAAGGATACGGACTCGAGCGGTCCGGGATCTATATCGACCGCGGAAGAATCGTGACCGACGACCGATGCCTCACCAATGTTCCCGGGGTCTATGCGGCTGGAGACGTGAACGGGATCTGGATGCTGGCACACGCCGCGTACCGGGAAGCCGAGACCGCGGTTGCGCACATGCTGGGGAAGGACATGCGGATGCGGTACGACGCGGTTCCGTCCGTCGTGTATACCCACCCGGAAGCGGCTTCGGTCGGATTGACCGAGGAGCAGTGTGAGGCGCGCCCGGGCGGAGTGAAAAAGGCAGTGGTCCCGATGGGGGTCAGCGGACGCTTTCTGGCGGAGACCAGCCGGGAGACCGGGTTTTGCAAAGTGCTGGCCGATCCGGTCGAAAACCGTCTGCTCGGATGCCACATCCTGGGGCCTTACGCTTCCGAGATCATCGTCGCCGCCGGCATTTTGATCGAGACGGAGGCCCGGCTCGACGACCTGCGCGAGCTGGTATTTCCGCATCCAACCGTTGGAGAAGTTCTCCGGGAAGCATTTTTCCGTTTATAGAAAGGACAGCCTTTATGACAAAGAAGCTTTTTATTGATCCTTCCGAGGTCCGCAAGCCGGGCGTCCTCTCCTTTGCGGACATCCCTGTGAATCAGTATAAGCGGACGTTTCGTGAGGAGGCCGAGCGGTTCACCGGGGATGATTTTCTGCGGATCTACCACGATATGAAAACGCTGCGGACGTTTGAGACGATGCTGCTGACCGTGAAAACCTCGGGCGGTTTCGAGGGAACCCCCTACGATTATCCCGGACCGGCCCATCTGTCCATCGGGCAGGAGGCGGCCGCAGTAGGCCAGGCGTATTGGCTGGACGCGTCGGATGTGATCTTTGGCTCCCACCGGTCTCATGGCGAAATTCTGGCCAAAGGGCTGTCCGCAATCCGCAGGATGCCGGAGGCGGCGTTGAAAACCGTGATGGAAACCGCGCTCGACGGTGACATCCTGCGGGCAGTGCTGCCTGCAGGCACCCCCTTTCCGGAGGACATCCGCGAACTGGCGGAAACGTTTCTCCTCTACGGTGCGCTGGCTGAAATCTTTGCCAAACGCACCGGTTTCAACCGCGGACTGGGCGGGTCGATGCACGCGTTTTTCCTGCCGTTCGGGATCTTTCCGAATAACGCGATCGTCGGCGGCTCCGGGGATATATCGGTCGGGGCAGCCCTCTATAAAAAAATCAACCGAAAACCGGGTGTGGTCGTTTGCAACATCGGGGACGGCGCGCTGGGGTGCGGTCCGGTATGGGAAGGGTTCCAGCTCGCCCTGATGGATCAGTTCAACACCCTCTGGGAAGACGAGATGAAGGGGGGACTGCCCCTCCTGTTCAATATCATGGACAACCAGTACGCGATGGGCGGCCAGACCGCGGGGGAGACCATGGGGTACGGCATGCCGGCACGCATCGGTGCCGGTTTGCATCCCGGTCAAATGCACGCAGAACGGATCGACGGCTACAATCCACTGGCCGTCATTGACGCGATGGAACGGAAACTACAGCTGCTCCGGACCGGCCGCGGCCCGGTGCTGCTGGACACGCTGACCTATCGGTATGCCGGCCATTCACCTTCGGACGCAGACTCTTACCGAACCGCGGAAGAGAAGGAAGCCTGGCGGGGAGAGGATTCCATCGACGCGTTCCGGCGGGGTGTGATCGAGGCAGGGATTGCGGGACCGGAGGCCTTTGACGCGATCGACGAAACCGTGGAGCGTCGGCTCGCAAAGGTGTATGCGCTGGCGATCGACCCGGATGTCTCTCCCCGGATGGATTTGACGGCAGAACCGGACGCGATCGGGAACCTGATGTTCTCCAACCGGCGCCAACCTGCGCTGGACGATCGTCCCTGTGAAACGCTGCTGCCACGGGAAGAGAACCCGCGTGTACAACAGCTTGCGAGGAAAAATCGTTTTGCGTGGGATGAAAACGGAGCCCCGGTTTCCAAAAACAAGGTATTCCAGCTGCGTGACGCGTTGTTCGAGGCTGTGCTGGATCAGTTCCACATCGATCCCACCCTGGTCGCCTATGGCGAAGAGAACCGGGACTGGGGCGGCGCGTTTGCGGTCTACCGGGGGCTGACCGAATCCCTGCCTTACCACCGGTTGTTCAACTCCCCGATTTCCGAAGGGGCGATCGTCGGCTCCGCGGTCGGGTACGCGATGAGCGGCGGGCGCGCGCTGGTTGAGCTCATGTATTGCGACTTTCTGGGGCGGGCAGGAGATGAGGTGTTCAACCAGCTTCCCAAATGGCAGGCCATGTCCGCGGGACAGCTGCGCATGCCGGTCGTACTGCGTGTATCGGTCGGGTCTAAATATGGTGCCCAGCACTCGCAGGACTGGACGTCGCTGTGCACCCACATTCCGGGCCTCAAGGTC
>CAZBKR010000079.1:0-8964 GCA_964492455.1 uncultured Oscillospiraceae bacterium | reverse complement strand
TACGCCAGACATCGAGGCAATCATGTCATCCCGGAAGGGCATCTGTTTCGACTATGCCGCCATCATGGCTTCGATGCTCCGCTCACAGGGAATCCCGACCAAGCTGGTGATGGGCTATGTTCCGCAAGGCTACCACGCCTGGAACGAGGTGTATTTCGAAGGAGTGGGATGGGTGATCGTCGCCAGTTTCCGGGTCGCCGAAGTCAACGGATCCGGCTATGTGATGTTTGACAGCACGTTCGGAGCCGGGGGGATGACCATCGACAGCATCAACGCGGTCTCCCGGCAGATTCAGAAGGTCTACTAGCAATCCCGGTCCGGTTCCTGCGGTACCGACTGCCGCGCGGATAGCGTTACAATAGAAAAACCAATCCAAAAAAGGGGGACACTCGCTTTGATAGATTCAAATCTTGCCCGCAATGTCCTGACGGAGGCGCTGGCATCCGGTGGTGATTTTGCAGAGCTGTTCTGCGAAGACACCGAGAGCACCAGCATCGCCATGTCCAGGGGGGAAGTGGAAAACGCCACCTATTCAAGAGTCCGTGGAATCGGGATCCAGGTCCTTTCCGGCTCGCAAAGCTCGTATGCCTATACCGCCGATACATCGGAGGATGCCCTGCTGGCCACCGCGCGCGCAGCGGCGGCCGGGCTTCGGGATATCCGCGCGGCAGCACCGGTTCTCATACCCGTGTTTCGGATTGCCGAGTACGCGCGGCAGGACGCGGTCTATTTCGGGGATACGACCAACGCACAGCGAATCGGACTGCTGCGTTCGATGTATACCGCGGCATCGGGCTGCAGCAAAGAGATCAAGCAGGTCCAGTGCCGCTATCTCGACAGCGACCAGCGGGTCTGGGTGATCAACAGCGACGGGCTTTGGTCTTCTACCCGCCGCCCCTATACGCGCATCGTTGTCGTCGCGGTCGCCTCGGACGGCACTTCGACGCAAACGGGGTTCCGCGGCCCCGGATTCGGACGCGGATTCGACGTATACGACGAGATCGACACTGCCGCACTGGGACGCGAAGCCGCCGAAATGGCCGTGACCATGCTGCACGCGCCGGAATGTCCTGCCGGACTTTTCCCGGTCGTGATCGACGGGGGATTCGGCGGCGTCATCTTCCACGAAGCCTGCGGACACTCGCTGGAAGCGACCTCAGTTTCCAAAGGAAACTCCGAGTTTACCGGCAAACTTGGCCAGCAGATTGCGGCTTCCTGTGTAAGCGCATATGACGACGGCACCTGTCCGGACGCCTGGGGCAGCCTGCACGGTATGGACGATGAAGGGCATCCCGCCCGGAACAATCTCCTGATCGAAAACGGTATCCTCAAGGGATACCTGGTAGACCGGGTCGGCGGACGCCGCATGGGAACGCCCCCCACCGGCAGCAGCCGGCGAGAGAGCTACACCTACGCTCCGACCTCCCGCATGACCAGCACCTACATCGCGCCGGGAAGTGACGATCCGGATGAGATGATCGCCACGATGGGTGACGGACTGTATGCCAAAACACTCGGCGGCGGTTCGGTCAATCCGATCACCGGAGAATTCAACTTCGCGGTGGACGAGGGGTACTGGGTCAAGGATGGAAAGATCCTGACGCCGGTCCGGGGCGCGACCCTCATCGGCAAAGGCGGTCAGGTCCTCATGGACATCGACCGGGTCGGGCCCTCCCGCTGGATGGCGCAGGGTATCTGCGGCTCGGTCTCCGGCGGGGTTCCTGTCGATCTCGGTCAGCCGCGCATCCGCGTGAGTAAAATCACCGTCGGTGGAAAGGGGGAGGCACTGTGATGGACTACCAAACATTCCGGGAACGCCTGTTTGACATCGCCCTGCGCAACGGATGTACCGGAGCGGAAACGTATCGGCTGGAAGACGTCAACTTCTCGGTCGGTGTGCTGGATCAGAAAATCGACAATTATTCAGTCAGCCGCGCGGTCGGCATCGGATTGCGCGTCCAGGTGGACGGCCGCAACGGGTACGCCTATACGGAGGCAATGGATGATCCGGACAGTCTGGTCGCACACGCAATCGACAACGCGCGAAGCATCGAGACAAAAGATGAGCATCCTCTCCAGGTGCCTCAGGAGATGCCTCCCGTCGAGCGCGCCCCGGATCCGCTCTGTGCGCTGGACGAGACCGCCAGAATCGATGCTGCTCTCCGGCTGGAGAGACTGGTGCTCGCGCACGGCGATCCTGTGACCAAATCCGCGGAGAATATTCTGCAGACCACACAGCGGACGGTTTCTCTGCACAACACCAACGGATTGGCCGCTGAAGAGACCTCCGACCAGTCGATTGTGTTTGCCAACCCGGTCGCGAAGCGGGGCGAAGAGGTACGGGACGCCTATGCATTCCGATCCGCCTCCGACGATCTCGAAGCGGTCGCGGACGAAGCGGTCCGGAAAGCAGTCGCAAAACTCGGTGCGTCCCCGGTGGCCCCGGGAAAATACCGGGTTCTCCTGCAGTCCGAAGCGGCCGGCACCTGGCTCGGAGCCTTCGCACCGATGTTCTCTGCAGACAACGCGCAGAAAGGACTGTCCCTGCTCGCAGGCAAAGAGGGTGAAACCGTCGCCGCCACAGTCGTCGACATCGTGGACGATCCGCTCCACCCTGTCCAGCCGCGCGCCTTTGACGCCGAGGGCACGCCTTCACAGGCAACCCGGCTGGTGGAGTCCGGCGTACTGCGTTCGCTGCTGCACAATTTGAAAACCGCGAAAAAGGCGGGCGTGTCCACCACTTCAAACGGAGGACGCGCTTCCGCGGGATCGCCGGTGGGCGTCGCCCCCAGCAACCTGTATGTAGTACCCGGGACGGAGTCTTTCGACCAGCTCGTCGAGACTCTCGGCAACGGGCTGATCATCACCGAGATGACCGGAACCCACGCGGGCGTGAACACCGTGTCGGGTGATTTTTCACTGTTGTCAGGTGGGTTTCTCGTCGAAAACGGGAAAATCGTCCGGGCCGTGGACCAGATCACCGTCGCGGGTACGTTCTTCAGCCTGATGTCCGGAATCTCCAAAGTCGGCTCCGACTTGCGTTTCGGTTTCCCGGGCAACACCCGGATCGGCGCGCCGAGTCTTCTGGTGGATGCATTGACCGTCGCGGGCCAGTAATCGCTCAGCCGACTGCAAGCTAAAATATTACGGGCCGCTTCTTTTTTGGAAGCGTCGCGTTTTGGGTCATTGTGCGGGATCACCCAGATCCAGGAACCGGAGCACGGCGTCGCGCATGCCGTCACGGTTGACCACCTGATCGTGCAGGACCGGACGCTGGTCGAGGCCAGCAATGCCCGGCGGCACCTCAAGGCCGCTTTCCTCCGAGATCCCGGAGAACAGCTCCCGTGAAGATTTCTCTTTGCCAAAACCGGGCCCGTACAGCGCGTCTGCGATTGCTTCAGTAAATTTAAACGGACTGGCAGTCGCCACAAATACGGTCTTCGCTGTGTCTCCGGACCGTTGCAGATAGCGCCCGTAGACGTTGAATCCGACCGCAGTGTGGGGGTCGACCAGGAAGTCGGTCCGGTCGTAGATCTCACGGATCGTCCGGAGCGTGCCGGCATCGTCGCAGAATCCGCCGACCAGCAGTTCCTGGACACGGCGCAGATGGACCGGATCCAACGCGTAACTTCCCTTTTCGGTCAGCGAAGCCATCCAGCCCGCCACCTGAACCGGATCGCGGTCGGACACCTCAAACAGCAACCGTTCAAGATTGCTCGAAACCAGAATGTCCATCGACGGAGACAGCGTTCTGTAAAATTCGCGCCGGCGGTCATATACCCCGTTTCGAATGAAGTCCGAAAGAATTTTATTGCGATTGGAGGCGCAGATGAGTTTGTGGACCGGCAGCCCCATTTTGGCGGCATACCAGGCAGAGAGAATGTTCCCGAAATTACCTGTGGGTACAACGATATTAATCGCTTCACCCGGCTCGATATACGCTGCTTTCAGCATGTCTGCATACGCCGAGAAGTGATACACAATCTGGGGCACGAGGCGCCCCCAGTTGATCGAGTTGGCGGAAGAGAGCATCACCCCCGCCGCATCCAGCCGGGATGCAAGTACCGGATCCCCGAAAATCTCTTTGACCCCGGTCTGGGTATCGTCGAAATTGCCGCGTACGCCGACTACCGTGACGTTGGAACCTTCCTGGGTCACCATCTGCAGCCGCTGGGTTTCACTGACGCCCTGCTCCGGATAAAACACCGCGACCGCAGTGCCCGGAACGTCCCGGAATCCTTCGAGAGCGGCTTTACCGGTGTCACCCGACGTGGCGGTGAGGATGCAGATTTTGCGGTCGGTTCCATTTTTGCGCACCGCTGCGGTCAGAAGATGGGGCAGCAGTTGCAGCGCCATGTCTTTGAATGCGGATGTCGGACCGTGCCAGAGTTCCAGCATGTATTCGTAAGGATTGTACTTGTTGAGGCGCACCAGCGGAGCGGGATGCTCGCCGAACTTCTCTTCGTCATACGCCAGATCCACCGCTTCCTCGAGTTCTGTCAATGAATAGTCGTCAAGGTAGAGGGAAAGAATCCGAACCGCTCGCTCCCGGTAGTTGAGATCGCACAACGCGGTGATCTCTTCCAGATCCAGCTGCGGTATCCGCTCCGGGACCAGCAGACCCCCATCCGGGGCGATGCCCTGCAATATGGCCTGGGACGCGGTATAGGAGCCCTCTCCGCCCCTTGTACTGATGTATCGCATGGATATCCTCCTTTGAAATGGCTAGTCAGTCCTGTAAACAACGGGGAGATCCCCGGCCGCAAAGTTTATCCGATCGCGGCGATGCGGGCAAGTGCACTGGCATACTGCGGACTGGCCGCACCGATGTCCTGAACCGTCCGGTAGCAGGCAAGTGCCTGCTCAAACGCCCCCAGTTGTTCATAACACAAGCCCAGCCGGAAAGCACAATAACCGGTGTAATATCGGGGATTGATCTGGTAGACCACCTCGTATAGCGGCAGACAGGTCTCATAATCCCGTGCCTGCCACGGAGTTTCAGCCGCCACGCGGTGTGACTCGCACAGATGCCATTCGTTTTGATCAATCAGGGCTTGCCGCGCCGCGAGCATCTCACCCGCGCTCTGATCGATTCCATCTGCCCGGGCTTCCGCTGGAACCGCCGCCAGCGTATCCGACAGGACGCCCAGTAACCGCCAGGATTCAACCGGCTGGTTCTTGATCCGGCTTTCCGCGTCCTCCAGCAGAGCTGCAGCCAGCGAGAGTGTTTCGGTATAATCCGGAACCGTCGATGGAATCGGGGTGACGGTAGGCGTCGGGGCCGCTGTCGTCGGCGGGGGGGAGGCGGACGGGCTTGTAGTGCCCTCCGTCGTAGTGCCGCCCGTGGGTTCAGTTCCAGGTGTGGACGTCGGCACCGGTCCGACGGGGTCCTCTCCGAACCGGTCGCGGTATTCCGATAACAGGTCTTCCCAGGAAACACTCCCGGAGTCGCCGGCCTGTGCCTGTTCCTCCAGCCGTGTTACCAGCCAGGCCAGTTTCTCCGCATCGGACGCAGGACGGGGCTTGGCAGGCTGGATCCATCCCGAAACCAGGCGTACCGCACCGAAAACCAGAAACACCACCAATGCCAGCCCGGCTACGATCAGCAGGATGCGTCGCCAGTCAGATAAAATCGGATACCGCATGGTCAGGGGTTCACGAACACGGGGCGGACGGGTTCCCTCTTCGCTCACCCGTCCCTCCGGGGAGTTGCGAAACGGACGGATCCGGATCCTTCTCCGGGTCGACGACCCGCGTTGAATCAACGGAGCGGTGGGACGTATGTTGTATTCCTCCTCCGGGATGGCCGGTTCGTCGGGATCCGCTGTGCGCTGCTCAATGGCGGCGTGCGCAGCTTCCCGGTACTCCTCCGTCCGGGTGCGGAACCGTTCTGTAAAGAGATCTGTGTCCGCGCGATCAAACGCCTCCGCACCCGCATGCAGGTTGCCCGCTGCCATCTGGCAGCAGCCATACAGCAAGACCGCCTGCGCAAAAGCGGGATACAGTGCGGCAAGACGGCGCAGCGCGATGATAGCGATGTCCATGCTGTCGGATCGAATGTTCCGGACCGCCCGGTTGTACTGACCGATGGCCAGCTTCATATCCGCCTCGGGGGCAAAATCGCGCACCCGGGTGATATTGCATTCCGGATAGGACATCGCTTCCTGGAGCCAGTCCATCAGGCGTCCCCTTTCTCCGGGATTTCGCCGTGGCGCAATGCGCTGCGCACCGCGCCGACCATATAGAGTGATCCAAAGACACAGACCACACCGTTGCGGGCGCGCGCAATCCTCATGGCTGCCGCGGTGCCCGCCACGGGATCCTCGATCGCCCGCAGCATACAGGCTTCATTATAATCGGCAGTGCCGGATTTCACCAATCCGCCCTCCAGAAGGATTGTACGGGCTTCTTCCAGCAGTGCTTCCGCCTGCATCGCGCGGGGATTGTCCGGCGTTACCGAGATAAACGCGGCGGCATGAAAGCCTTTGTTTGCCAATACCAGACGAAGCATCTCCGCGTGATCCTTGTCGGCCATCACACCGCAGACGAAAACCAGGTTTCCGGCATTGAATATACGCTCCAATGTATCGGCCAACTCCCGCACGCTTTGCGGATTGTGGGATCCGTCGATCATAACCGTCGGATCCGTCGGACGAACGATCTCCTGCCGTACCGGCCAGCGGGCGGATGCGACCCCTTCCGCGACCGCTTCCGGACCTGCCAGAGGTAACACCGCGAGTGCCGCAAGCGCCGCGTTCATCGGCTGGTGCCGTCCCAGAAGACGGGTATGCAGCCGATAGGTGGCGTCTTCAGCCACCAGCGAGAAGTCCTGTCCTTCCGCGCTATACGCGAGTGTCCGCACCTGTGCTGCACGCAGGATGCAAAGCGGGCTGCCGGTTTCCTCACATCGGGTCCTGACAACCGTTTCGACTGCCGCGGCATCCTCCAGGGTATCGCAGGCGACCGCCGGGTCATACAGGAAAGTCCGGCAGCCGGGTTTGATGATTCCGGCTTTGTTGGCGGTAATTTCCGCCATCGTATTGCCCAGCCGGTCCATATGGTCATATCCCATCGCGGTGATCACGCACGCTTCCGCGCGGGGGATGATATTGGTCGAGTCATAAATGCCGCCCAGGCCTACCTCGAGCACCACATAATCACAGGAGGAGGCTTCAAAGTGCAGCAAAGCGGCTGCGGTGATCAGCTCAAATTCGGTCGGCGACTCCATTCCATCCCGCATCAGGCGGTCCACCGCGCCGGCTACCCGTGTGATCTGATCGGCAAAGTCCTTCTGCCCGATTTCCCCTTCTTCTTCGTCCCTGCCTAAGCGGACCATCCCTTCGCGTCCGTCGATGATCCGGATACGTTCGGTGAAACGCTCAATAAAGGGGGATGTGAACAGTCCGACACGAAAATCGGCACAGGCCAGCGAACAGGCGGCAAACATTGAAGTCGATCCTTTGCCGTTTGTACCCGCGATGTGGATAAAACGGAGCCGGTTTTGCGGATCTCCCAGCGCGTTCATCAGCGCCCGCATGCGATCCAATCCCAGCTTCATCCCGAACTTCAGCGTGTTCGCCACGTAATGACGGGCTTGCTCATATTCCATTCTCAGTTCCCCCTTTGCGAAGGTCCGCCATCTTCCCCTGAAGAGGCGGCTTTCCTGGAACGGGTGAACACGATCCATTTACTCAGAATATAGTTGCCGATCACGACCAGCACATTGGCAAAAAGCTTGGTAAACCATTCCGGAGCACCTGCCAGATCAAACATGAGGAATAGCACCAGACTCTCCAGACCCAGCGTCGTCAAACGGGATAGATAGAACTGGATCATTTCCTTGAAATAAGCCCCTTTGGAACGAAACACAATCGCACGGTTGGTCACAAACGCAAATTCGACCGCCACCAGCCAGGCGATCACATTGGCGACAGGCCAGGAGATCACCTGCCGGAGTCCAAAATACACCGCATAGTTGAGAGCTGTGGTCAAAACGCCGAAAACCAGGTAGGTCATGACCTCCCGGTTGAGCAGCGCTGTCTTCACTTTTGTCACGATAGGAATCATCGTCCGCACAGTATGGCGGGGTTTCGATGGATCGGCTGACGGATCAGGCGCCGTTACGGGCATGCCGCTAAACCCTCCGGATTCTGGGCCTGCCCTTTCTGCGCTCGATGAGGGACCACACGATGTATGCAGTTTCACCAACACAGATTGCCGCGAGAACCGCCAGCACAATCAGGATCGTCGGTGATATCGCACCGCCCAGCACCGAATCTTGCGGCGTCGGGGTCGGGGTGGAAGCCGTCGTCGGAGTGACACTCGGGGTGGGGGTTCCCGCATCGGAACCCACCAGCAAGCCGTGTTTCTGCAATGTGTCGAAGTCCATTATATCAGATGTCTTTTCGTCGAACAGATAGAACCGGGCTTGCCCGAACTCATCCCGCAGGTAGAGCAGGTACACGCCGAACGCAGAGGTGCCGGGCTTGGCACTCTGGTGCTTCCATGCGGGGATCGCCTGCCCGCCGATCGCGACCGTCGCCTCGACGAAACCTTCCGGCACTTCTCCGATTTCGTCCGGATCCACGATGATTTCGAACGTGCGGCTCGGGGTCTGGAACCGGATCGGTGCCACATAGGGTTTGAGCAAATTCAAAGACTCGTCGTACAGATAAAAATCAATCTTACCGGCGGCGTCCTTTGCCCGGATCAGAACAGTTCTCCCGTCCTCTGCGATCCAGTTCTGAATCGACTGTCCCGCGATGAGGATCGGCTCGTTCTCCCCGTATCCTTCCGGCGGAGTCAAATCTGATTCAAAGGTCGCCACCACTGTATAGGTATTGTTGTCTTTGTCACGCAATGTGATCGGAGGTGCGGGAGTCGGACTGGGGGTCGGGGACGGGCTGGGGGTAGGCGTCCCGGTCGGTGCCGGTGTCGGCGTCGGGGGCGGGGTCGGGGTGGGGG
>CAZBKR010000078.1:0-8988 GCA_964492455.1 uncultured Oscillospiraceae bacterium | reverse complement strand
GGGCCCAGAGAGTCCGGATCGGTTCCACGACATCCTCGATGCCCGCTTCGACCGGTGTCTGGCCCCGGCGCAGCGCCCGGACCACCTCCGGCTGGTAAGGGATTTTACCGATGACCGGCACCTTGCGCTCCTCGCAGTCGTTCTCGATCGCCGCGGTCAGTTCCGGGTTCAGATCATGCTTGTTGATGCAGACAAAGGCCGGTACGCGGAAGTGGTCCGCGACCGACAAGACCCTAAGCAGGTCGTGCCGGCCGGAGGGGGTCGGTTCCGCGACCACGACCGCGGCATCCGTACCGGTGATCGAGGCGATCACGACACATCCGGTGCCCGGGGAACCGTCGATCAGAACCCAGTCCTCGCCTTTGGTATAGTCAAACAGGTTTTTGCGGACCTGGGTGACCAGTTTACCGGATCCGTCGGCTCCGATCGCCAACTGCGCGTGCGAGAATACACCCCGATCGGTTTGTGTCACGCGGGTTTCTCCCGTGAGAGCCGGATACAAGGTGATCGCCTGGGTCGGACACATGACGGTACACGCCGCGCACCCTTCACAGGCAGTCGGATGAACGACAAAATCCTCATCGATGGCGTCAAACCGGCAGATCTGGCGACACAGTCCGCACCGGACACACTTGTCGGGATCGATGTTGGCGATGCTGCCGCCACTGTAATCCTGGCGCAGGAGATCCTCGCCGGGGAGCAACAGGTGCAGGTTGGGGGCGTCGACGTCACAATCCGCGAACACCGCGTTTTTCGCCAGCAAAGTGAGCGAGGCGACCAGCGTACTCTTGCCGGTGCCGCCTTTGCCGCTGACAAAAACAATCTGCTTCATGCCTTCGCCTCCTTCCGTATCGCGTCGTACAGCGTTCTGAACCGGTCAGCCCATATGGGGTCCGTGTCCACCGGCAGCCGTCCCCGGGAATACTGTTCCGCGATGTCACGTGAGAAGGGGATGCGCAACAGGATCGGAACGCCCGCTTCCCGGCAGAGCGCATCGGCCGCCGCATCCTCTTCACTGGCTTTGTTCAGGACCACTCCCGCCGGAATGCCCATCTGCTTCACCAGCTGGAGCGCGATCGACACGTCGTGCAACCCAAACGGGGTCGGTTCGGTCACCAGCAGTGCATAATCGCTGCCTTTGAGGGAGCGAACCACCGCACAGGAAGCACCGGGCGCGCAATCCAGGATCGCCGGCCGCCGCGGGTCGATCCTGCGTTTGAGTTCGGAGAGGATCGGGACGCCCACCGGTTCGCCCACATCCAACCTGCCCTGGAGAACGCTGCCGGAAGGGTCGGTCTCGATAACCCCGATCCGGCGGTCTTCCTCCGTGATCGCAAAGGGTTTGCAGACCAGCGCGCACGCGCCACAGTGGTGGCACAGTTCCGGGAACACCAGTACGTTCTTTCCGGCGACCGCGATCGCGTGGAACTGACAGATCCGGGCGCACTCTCCGCAAAGAG
The DNA here is from genome assembly GCA_964492455.1 of uncultured Oscillospiraceae bacterium. Classification (GTDB taxonomy): domain Bacteria; phylum Bacillota; class Clostridia; order Saccharofermentanales; family UBA5734; genus JAAYKS01. The sequence goes on along the minus strand of CAZBKR010000078.1, from coordinate 7,528 downwards.
TGCACAGTCCCGGGTCGACCGAGGGGACCGGTACCATGACTTCTTCCACCGTACCCGGCTCCGGGTTTAGAAACAGGAACCCGTTGGGCTCTTCCACGTCGCAATCGACATACTGGCTGTCCGGCACCACGCGCGCCAGACTGGCCGCGACCGTCGTTTTCCCGGTGCCGCCCTTTCCGCTGAGGACCGAAAGGATCATACGGCGGAGCCTTTCCCCACATGGGCGGGACCACTCTGGGTCAAGTTTACTAATTTGCCCTCGTTGCAGGCGGTCACGTTGTCACGCACCGTACCGCCGATCCCCTGGTAGAGCGTCACGCCGGCACTTTCCAGCACGCGCATCGCGTTGGGCCCGAGCTGTCCGGCAACCACCGCTTCAGCTCCTTCTCCGACGAGATACTGACAGGCCGCGATGCCCGCACCCCCGCTGTGCTGGATGGCAGGGTTGGGGTGGACCGAAAAGGTGAGCGTCGCGCTGTCCACGATCAGAAAAAAAGCCGCCCGGCCGAAACGCGCGTCGATCGGAGCGTCCAGGGTTTGTCCGGAGCTTGCGATGGCAATATGCATGCGAAAGACCCTCCTTGAGACTGTTTTTTGCTTCTTCATTGTGTTCTCCTTATGGGCATATGTCAACAATTCTTCCTTTTTGCGCAGTTCCCTTCCTGAGGTTATTGACGTATGCTCATAACGAGGCTATGCTTGTAATGGGCATAAGCCCATAACAAATGAAACTCACGACAATAAGCAGGGAGGCGAACACCATGCCAAGGAGAGATGGAACAGGACCGATGGGCGCAGGCGCGGCAACCGGTCGCGGATTTGGATCCTGCACAGGGTACAGCGGAACGGGAACAGGATTTGGCTTCGGACGGGGATTCGGCCGCGGGTTCGGCATGGGAATGGTCCGGGGATTCCGGCGCTGTGCCCCCTACGGAGCCTATCCGGTATATGGACCGGCGTACGGGCCATATGCGGCCCCGTACGCTCCAGATGAAACGGAGCGTCGCGCGGCTTTGGAAGGTGAGGTCAAGGCGCTCGAGACCCAGCTGGACTACATGAAAAAACTGCTGGAGAAGAAGGAAGACTGAACCGGGAACCGGGACACGATTCCACTTGCGGGAAACCACCGGACGTCCGGTGGTTTATCCATGGACGGAACTTCCCGATCTGCCGGTTGAAGTCGGGCGGGGGGTTGCCTACAATAGGGCACAGATCCCTGCCCGGCCTGCCGGGCGGAAAGAGGAGTTCCGACCATGATCCTGCGAAGGTCCGCTTTGGTTCTGCTTTTTGTACTGGCCCTGCTCGCGATCGGAGGGTGCGACGCGCTCATCCGGGATACCAGCCCGTTTGTCACGACCGCGACCGCCGTTCCCAAACCGGTGTTCGAGTTCATCCAGACGGAGGGCGGCGTAGAGCTCAAGTCTTATAACGGAAAAGACACCACGGTCGTAATCCCGGATGTGTATGAAGGGAAGCCGGTCCGCTCGATCGGGGACGGCGCGTTTTCCGGCATTACCTTTGTGGAATCGGTTGTCGTCCCGGTCGGGGTCCGGTCGATCGGGAACGAGGCGTTTAGAGGGTGCTACCAACTGACCTCCGTCTCCCTGCCGGACACCCTGGAAACCATCGGGGATCACGCGTTTTACAGCTGCACAAAAATCCAGTTGATCGATCTCCCCGAAACCCTCGTGAGCCTGGGTGCGTACGCGTTTGCCGAATGCGGCCATCTGGCGGACATCCAGATACCGCCGGGTGTCACGGTCTATCCCGAAGGATTGTTTTACAACTGCGCCGACCTCCGCGCGATGGAAATCGCCGAGGGGGTTGTCTCCCTGGGCGAAGGGGTGTTTTACGGGTGCAGCGAGCTCGAGACCCTCTCGATCCCGGACAGTGTCACCGGGATCGGTCCCTATGCGTTCTATCTCTGTCAATCGCTGTCCACAGTCGAACTGCCGGAAGCCGTCACGGCGTATCCGGAGGGATTGTTTGCGGGGTGCACCGCCTTTACCTCCTATGAGATCCCTCCGCATGTCACTTCTCTGGGTGAGGGCGTTTTCAGCAAGTGCACCGGTCTGACCCGGATGGACATTCCGGATACGGTCAGCGAGATCGGCGACTCCCTGTTTATGGAATGCACCTCGCTGACCGAGGTGCGTCTGCCTGCCCATCTGACCCGGCTCGGGGACGGGATGTTCAGCGGATGCACCTCGCTGGTCTCCTACACCATACCGGACAGCGTGACCGAACTCGGCGAAGGGGTCTTTTTCGGCTGCACCGCGTTGTCGGCAGTTGCGATTCACGACGGGGTGACCGCGATCGGGAAGTCCGCGTTTGCGAACTGCACTTCGCTCCGGTCGATCGACCTGCCTGCGGGGATCACCACCCTCAGCGAGAACCTCTTTTACGGCTGCACCGGCCTGATAAGCTACGCCATTCCAGATACGATCGTCCGCGTGGAAGGCGGGGCGTTCTACCAGTGCACGGGACTGACCTTGCTGCAGATCCCGGATTCTGTGCGGGAGATCGGGGAGTCCGCGTTTTCCGGCTGCACCGGACTGAAGGAGCTTGCACTCCCGGCCGGTCTGGAGACAATTGAGGCAGGCCTTTTTTTCGGGTGTTCCGGTCTCGAGCAGTATGTAGTGCCCGCAAGTGTCCGCGCGGTGGGAGACGGGGCGTTCGGGGACTGCACCTCTCTCAGGGAGATCTCGTTCGAAGGGAGAGACACCACCCTCGGGACATCGGTGTTCAGCGGGTGTACCTCTTTGCAGACGGTCCGGTTGCCGGCAGGCCTGACAGCTCTCGGGGAGAGCCTGTTCAACGGGTGCTCCTCTTTGCTAAGCTTTACTGTACCGGCCAGTGTCACGGAGATCGGGAACGCGGCGTTCTATAAATGCACCGGACTCGAGCAGATCACGTTCCATGACGGAATGACAAAGATCGGGGAGTATGCATTTTACGAATGCGGGGCATTGACCGCGGTTGAAATCCCGGCGGGAGTCACCGCTGTCCCGGACAGCGCGTTCTATTCCTGCACAAGTCTGGCCAAAGCCACGATCCCCGCGACCGTCACTGAAATCCACCCCTCCGCCTTTACCAACTGCGCGCCCGGTCTTGTGATCCACGGACAGCCCGGCTCCGCGGCGGAGACTTTTGCGACCTCCAAAAATCTGGCTTTTGAGGGGAGATAGCCCCCGAAACCCTTCTCCATGCGGCCTGCCGACTCTCCGGCAGGCTCTTTTTTTTTGCTTTCCTCGCCGGTCGTGATAGACTGAAAACCAATGACGCGTCACCGCGACGGTTGGCAAAGGGGCCGCCGCGTCTTCGGAGGACACGACATGGCAGACCGCAACATTCTCATCATCGGAGCCGGCATCGCAGGCCTGACGGCCGGCTGCTATCTGCAGATGAACGGATACCCCACCACCATCCTGGAGATGGGCGGGTCGCCCGGCGGATTGTGCACCTCCTGGAAACGGGAAGGTTACACCTTTGACGGATGCATCCACTGGCTGATGGGCGCGGTTCCCTACAGCCAGATGCATCACTACTGGCTGGAAGTCGGGGCGCTCCGCGACGGCAAAATCGCCCGGTTTACCGAATATAAAAAAACAGAGTACGCGCCCGGACACTATTTCTCCCAGTTTGCGGACGCGGACTGGCTCAGCGCGGAAATGCTGCGGATCGCACCGGAGGACCAGAAAGCCATCGCATCGTTTATCCGCGCGGTCAAACGCGCTTCGCGATCCCGTATCCCGGGCGACAAAGCGTGTGAATTGTTCAACCCGTTCGACTGGTTCAGACTGCTGCTCCAGTCCGGTGCGCTCCTGCGCCTGTTTGCCTGTTACGGAAAGATCACGGTCGCGGAGTACGCACAGCGGTTTCAGAGCCCTGTGTTCCGGGAGCATTTCTCCGAGATGATGGGACTGGAAGACGATATTCCTGCTGCCGTGATGATCGCCATTGCGGGATGGATGCATGCCGGCGGTATCGGGTATCCCATCGGGGGATCGCTGTCGTTCGCTCACTCGATCGAGACCCATTTCCGACTCCTGGGCGGTACCCTCCGGTACCACAGCAAGGTCAAACGCATCCTGGTGGAAAACGGAAAAGCACGCGGGGTCGAGCTCGAGAGCGGGGAGAAACGATACGCCGACGTCGTGATTTCCGCGGCGGACGGTTATGATACCCTCTACCGCATGCTGGAAGGCAACTATGTCGACAACGAGAGTGCCCAGCGCTTCGGGTCCCACCCCGGCAGCGCGCCTATCGACCGGGACGCGCCCGGACGGCTCTTTGAGCCGCTGCTCCAGGTTTCGATCGGAGTTGACCGGCTGCTGCGTGAGACCGCGCATACCGTCAGCCACCTCATCGACCGCCCGATCGCAATCGACGACACCCACACCGCGACGCGGCTGAATACGACGATCTACCATTTTGACAGCACACTCGCGCCGTCGGGCAAGACGGTGGTCACCGTGCTGCTGCGCACCGATTTCGATTACTGGAACCGGCTGGCGGCCGAAGACGCGGAACGATACGAAGAAGAAAAACGCAGGATCGGCCGGGAAGTGGTGGCGGCCCTCGACAGCGGCACCCCGCCTCCGGACAGCGGGGAAGGGCAGGGCAGCGGGTTTGTACCGCGAGGTCCCCGGATTCCCGGACTGGCGGAAGCGGTCGAGGTGATCGATGTCATGACCCCGGTCACGCAGTACCGGCTGACCAACAACTACCGGGCGTCGATCCAGGGCTGGTTTCCGCATCCGCGGATCTTCCGGCGACGGATTTCCAGGACTCTGCCGGGACTGTCCGGGTTCTACCGGATCGGGCACTGGACCACCCCGGGCGGCGGGTTGCCGTCGGCACTCCTGTCCGCGCGGCATGTCGCGCAGATCCTCTGCCGGCAGGACCACAGGCATTTTACGATCCGGACCTGATCCAGATGTGACGCCGTCACAGAAGACATCCCGCCGGTCCGGTAAGATGGAGCCTGCACCATACATGCCGGCTCTCCGGCGGAAGGGCGGATCCCGTGAACCAGCAACCCACCAATCCCTGCATACCGGAGGACTTGTCCGAAGAAAAACAGCCGGACGAAACCGGTAAGGAGAAGATTCCCGGACGCAAATACACTCCCGTCCGGATCGCGGAACAGATCACAGGCGCGGTGGGGACAGTACTCGCGATTTACGCGCTGGTCGCCACCTGGCTGGCTCAGCGCAATCTTCCGGAGGGGGTCTGTCCGATCGACGACAACCGGCCGCTGATGATCCTCGCGGCCGTGCTCCTGGTGACCTCGCTTGTTCTCTCGATGATTCGCCCCAAAAAGACCTGAACCCGTCTGGCTTTTTTATAAGGTTCTGCCCGCGGTGCTTATTCCCGGGCGGACTCCATCGCGCGGATGCGGTCGTACAGCGCCCGGTTGACCGGGGTGTCGATACCGTGACGGTGCCCCATCCGGAGCACAGTCCCTGCGAACAGCTCGACTTCGGTCGGCCGCCCGGCCTCGATGTCCTGCACCATGGAAGGTTTACCGCCGGGTGTGAGGGTTGCGACGATTTCCAGCCACCGGGAGATGTCCGTTTCTCCGAGACCGATGCCCTCAGGTACCGACAGTGCCGCCGCCTCGCGCATCGCGGCGATCATGAGATCGCGCGCTTCACCGGGGTGTTGTACCAATCCGTAGTCTCCCAGATGGATGGCGAGCACCTGGTTGATCCCGACATTGAGCATAAATTTACCCCAGAGGTGCCGGCGCATGTCGGGCATCACGCGGTAAGGGAGTTCCGCGCGATCGAACAGCGCTGCGATCCGGTGAACCGGCTCCGACTGATCACCTTCCGGCCGCTCCCCGAACGCGAGCCAGCCCGTGTTCTGGCATACCAGCCGGGTGCCCTCCCGGACCGCGTCCATCCCCTGTACGGTACAAGGTAAAACTCCCTCCGCGCCGTAGACCGCGGCGATCCGGTCTTCGCTGGAGATCCCGTTGAGCAGGGAAAGAAAAAGGGTGGAGGGCCCGACCTGCCGGCGGACCTCTGCGATGGCGTCATCCAGGCCGGTGTCTTTGACCGCATACATAACAAGATCCGCCGGACCGGTGTCCTCGTCCGGCGTCACGTAATCAAAGTCACAAGGCTCGCCGTTGAAGAAGACCCCTTCCCGCCGGTACCGGGCGATCCGCTCCGGATCCGCGACAACCCGGAACGAGTACCCGTCCGGGCTGCCGTCCGCATGCAGCGCGAGCATCCGGCCGAACAGGATACCGATCGCGCCCAGCCCGATGAGGGCGACCGATCGAAGAGGAGTGAGCGGGTTTTTTGGTTTATGTATCGTATCCATACAAAAAGGATACACGAGAGCGGGGGCCGGAGCAAAGCACGCAGGCTGCGATTGCCCTCTTTATCCCGCGATGTCCTTGCGCCTGTAGAAAACATAGGTAGCCGCGACGCTCACCACCACCACCATGCCGATCACCAACAGAGACACAGGTGCGAGTCGGGCGTCTTCGACAATGTCCGCGGCATCGACATACTGGAACGGCGTCAGATAACGCAGGTTCTCCGCGCGGTCGCTCAGTGTCGACAAGATACTCAGAAAATACAAACCGAGCACCACCCCGATTGAGAGCAGATAAAAAGCGCGAGCCTTGACCACAAACACCGACAGAAACAATCCGATCCCCCAGAAAAACAGATGCAGGAGATAAGGGCCGAGGATCAGGAGAAGCAGAACCCGGTACTCGTATTCCCCTTTTGCGTAGATCTCGAAAAGTACCAGATTGGCCAGCCCGAACAGCGCGTTGAACAACGTGAGATCAACGAGGGCCGCAAGCGCCTTCTCTGTCACCACCCGTCTGCGTCCGAGCGGCCGTGTCAGCAGGAATTCGCTGGTGCGCTCGCTCTCTTCCCGGGCGAGCACCCCGACGGACAGCAGCATCGCATAAATGCCACCGAATAACGTGATGAACAGATAGACCTGCGCCCCGTAGAATCCCATCGGATCGGCCATGCGCAACCGGTCCAGATTGAAGGCTGCCACCAGCTCGGGGGGATACTGCGCCATCAACTCGTCGAGTTCTTCCGCCTGCTCACGAATGGTGGGGAAAAAAGTCATCAGGAACACACAAAAGAGGATCAAAGAGAGGGTCCAGACGGCCAGCGCGACCCGGGTACGGGCCAGCTCTCTCCAAAAAATCGGCATCCTACACGTCCTCCTTCTCATAGAAATGGAGAAAAACGTCGTCCAGGTCGGGCTCGTCCATCCAGAGATTCTCGATCTCGAGCGGGACAAACAGTCGCAGGAGATTGTCTACACGCCCGTTGTACAAAAAGGAAACCTGCCTGCCGTCCCGCCGGACGGCGGCCGACTCGGGAGGCTCGAATGTTGCCGCGTCTTCGGGATGCACAAATTCCACGCGAACCTCCTTGTACAGACTCCCGCGCAGGCGATCGACCGACTCGATGCGCAGGATCCGGCCTTCCTTGATGATCGCGACCCGGTCGCACAACTTCTGCACTTCGCTCAACACATG
>CAZBKR010000077.1:0-9120 GCA_964492455.1 uncultured Oscillospiraceae bacterium | reverse complement strand
TACGGGCAAAAGAAATGAACCCCGCCATTCGCATTCGCTCATGGGAGGTTCATTTCTTTTGGTCGAGGTGACAGGACTCGAACCTGCGGCATCCTGCTCCCAAAGCAGGCGCGCTACCAGCTGCGCTACACCTCGATGCGCCCGATTATTATACGACGCGGGCAATTCCGGTTCAACCATGATTAAATGGGAATAAAAAAGCATCATGAACGGAGGTTCTTATGGAGCGTTCTTTCCGGTTTCCTTCTTCCCGAAAAGGTTCATCGCTTCATGTCATGGAGTGGTCGCCTGAGGACCAGCCGCCCAGAGCACTTCTGCAGATTTCGCACGGGGTGGCGGAACACATAGCGCGGTATGCCCCGTTTGCGCGGTATATGAGCGAACGAGGATTCGTCGTGTTTGGCAACGACCACCTCGGACACGGGAAAACCGCAAAGTCGCCGCAAGAGGTCGGGCATGTCGCGGACCAGGACGGCTGGACCTGCCTCGTGGACGACATGGTCGCACTAATGCGTCAAAAACGTGCCGAGTATCCCGGCCTTCCGCTTTTTCTCCTCGGTCATAGCATGGGGAGTTTTCTGGCTCGCACCCTGGCCATCCGTTATCCGAATGAGCCGCTGGCCGGACTGGTGCTGACAGGGACTGCTCACATGCCTCCGGCAGTATCGCTGTTCGGACTGGGTCTTTTTTCGGTGCTGCGCGTTTTCCGGGGGGGAAGATCGCTACCGGTGTGGCTGGACCGGATGATATTCTCCGGCTACAACAAACGGTTCGAACCTGCCCGCACAGCGTGCGACTGGTTGACGCGTGATACCACTGTCGTGGACGAATATGTCAGCGACCCGCTGTGCGGATTCACGATCACCATCGCATCTTACCAGGAACTGATGAAGGGACTGTATGAAATTGCGGGAAAAGGCCGGATCCGCAAGATGAATCCGGCCCTTCCTGTACTGATTGCCTCCGGTTCTTCCGACACCGTCGGTGACTGCGGTACCGGACCGAAGCAGGTGGCCAGGCGGTTTGCCGATGCGGGGCTCGAACAGATACAGACCGTTCTCTACCCTGACGCGCGCCACGAGATTTTCAACGAAACTTGCCGGGAACAGGTGTTCTCAGACAAACTCCGATGGCTCGAAGCGCGGATGGCAGAGAGCTAGACCATCAGTTTGTAGATCGACGTGCAGTCAGCCGCCGCAAGCGGTACAAATCCGCCCAGCGTCTCCCCGTCTGTGAGACCGAGTTTGGCTACCATAGCCGGGATGTCTTCTTCCCGTGCGTCCAGACCTGCAAAATCAGAGGGCAGCCCAAACGAAACAAATGTCGCCTGGAGTCGTTTGATCCCTTCAAGCGCGGTGCGTTCCTGATTGGCAAAATCCATCGGCACGCCGAACACCCGGTGCGCAAACTGCGCAAAACGCGGAATATCATGTTTGTACACATACTTCATCCAGGCGGGAAACACGACAGCGAGACCCGCTCCGTGTGCGACATCATACAGCGCGGACAGCTCATGCTCGAGATTGTGGCTTGCCCAGTCCTGTTTGCGGCCGACGCCGACGATGTTGTTGTGTGCGACCATACCGGCCCACATAATGTTGGCACGGGCACCATAATCTTTCGGGTCCGCGAGCACGCGGGGCACTTCGTGGATCATGGAGGACAGAAGCGCTTCACAAAGCCGGTCGGTCACTTCGACGTCTTCGGTGGTCGTAAAATAACGCTCCATGACGTGGGCCATGATATCGGCCGCGCCGCAGGCGGTCTGGAACGGAGGAAGCGAGCAGGTCAGTTCCGGATTCAGAATCGAGAAGGCCGGTCTCAATCCTTCGCCGGTCATGCCCCGCTTGAGCATGCCGTCTTCTAGTGTGATGACGCAGTCCGGGGAACCTTCGCTGCCTGCCGCGGGGATTGTCAGCACCGTGCCGACCGGCAGCGCGTGTACCACCGGTTTGCCTTCGCGGAAATAATCCCAGAAGTCGCCGTCGTATCGTACCCCGGCCGCGATGGCTTTGGCGGAGTCGATGACGCTCCCCCCGCCAACCGCGAGGACAAAGTCCAGTTTTTCCGCTTTGCACAGGTCGATGCCTTCATAGACCAGTCCGCTGCGCGGGTTGGGCATGACGCCGCCCAATTCCTTGTATGCCACACCGGCCGCCTCGAGGGAGGTACGGACCCGACCGAGTAGGCCGCTGCGCTCCGCGGAACCGCCACCAAAGTGGATCAGGACTCGGGTGCCGCCAAAGCGCTTGACCATCTCCCCTGTTCTGGCTTCCGCGTCTTTTCCGAACACGAAATACGTGGGGCTGTAAAAAGTGAAATCGTTCATGGTACTCCTCCGGTTTGTTTCATAGTTCCGGCCGGTTTCTCTTGTGACCCCGGCCGAATGCAATAAAGATTTATATAAACCAGCATGGCACAAGCCTTCCATCCCGGTCAAGCCCGGATTGGTCAGAATAAGATTGACCAGTATTGAGACATGAAAAATGTTCGCTTATGATGGAAAAATAGCATTCGGCCAGCAATATGGGGTGTAAGGATCGATCAGCGGAAAATCCTTGCCGTAGCGGCCATATGACGAGGAGGATCCATGGAGAAAAAGGGCACCCCGGCACTGGGGATCGGACGCAAGACTTTTGTCGTGACCGCCGCCATACTGATTGCCGTACTGCTGTTGGCCGGACTGATGACGCGTGTCCTGCCGCAAGGCTCGTTTGACCGGTCGCTGCTGGATGGCCGGGAAACCCCGATTGCGGGGTCTTATCGGGAGATCAGCGGAGACCGGCTCCCGATCTGGCGCTGGTTCGCCGCACCGGTTGAAGTGTTGTGGTCGGACGATGCCGCCTCGGTGGTGGTGATCCTGCTGTTCGTGCTGCTGATCGGGGGCACTTTCCAGGTGCTGGAACAGAGCGGGGTGCTGCAGGCGGTCATGAATGGTGTCATGCGTCGATTCGCGCGCCGGCGGTATCTTCTCCTCGCCCTGGCCAGTCTGGTTTCCATGCTGATGGGATCGACCATGGGACTGTTTGAAGAGACGGTCACACTGGTGCCTATGTCAATCGCGCTCGCCTGGTCGCTGGGGTGGGACCGGTTCGTAGGGGTGGGTATGAGCGTGCTGGCGGTTGGATGCGGGTTTGCGGCCGGCACGATCAATCCCTTCACAATCGGAGTCACCCAACGATTGGCAGGGCTGCCGGCCTTTTCCGGCATTCTGCTGCGGATTGGAGTATTCGCTGTCGTGTACGCGGTACTGTTTCTGTTCCTGTATCGATATGTCCGGCGCATCGAGACGGATCCTTCCGCCTCCCTTGACCGGAACCTGTCCGCTCCGGACAGGTCCGCAATAACCGGAACGGAGTCTGACAAGATGGCACCGGCCAGCTCTGCCGTCGCCCCTTTTCTGATTGCATTCATTCTGGTTTTCCTCTATCTGGGTGCCTCCATTGCGATACCCGCGCTCTCCGACACCGCTTTGCCGGTGATGGCACTGCTGTTGACCGCAGGCGGGATTTTGTCGGGTTCCCGGGCGGGACTGGGTAGCCGTGCGGTCTGGGGAGCGTTCTGGAAAGGCACAATCGCGCTCGCACCGGGGGCGATTCTGATCCTGCTGGCGATGGGCTCCAAGCAGATTCTCTCGGCCGGGGGCGTGATGGACACCATCCTGCAGGAAGCCTATCTTTTGATCGAGGGAACCGGCCGTTATTCCTCCGTCCTCCTGATGTACCTGTTCATCCTGGTTCTCGAGCTGTTTGTCGGCAGCAGCACCGCAAAGGCATTTCTTGTCATGCCGCTGCTGCTGCCGCTCTCAGATCTTTTGGGGGTCACCCGCCAGACTGCAGTCCAGGCATATGCGTTTGGAGACGGATTTGTGAACATGGCCTATCCGACCAACGCGGTGCTTCTGATCACGCTCGGGATCGCAGGGATCTCCTTTTCCAGCTGGTTCCGATGGACCTGGAAACTCCAGCTTGCGCTCGCAGCGATCTCCTGTGCGGTGTTGTACGGGTGTGTCGCGATTGGGTATGGTCCTTTCTAGGTCAGGGCTTTCTTCCCCGATGCAGGAGGCTTCTTCCTCAGCTCCCTGTGATAAATACACACACTCGCATGTCATTCACGAACATGTTATGATGCATTCAGACTTTTCTTCTTTCCTATGGAGGATGCCATGCCGGAAACCCGACGCCGCGCCATCAATGACTATATCCAATCGCATGGAACCGCCACAATCGAGGAACTGTCGGCCCGGTTCCCGGAAGTCTCCGGGATGACAATCCGGCGGGATCTCGAGAAGCTGGAGCGGGACGGAGAAATCGTGCGCATCCGGGGTGGCGCCCGTTCGCTCGCCGATCTCTCTCTGGTCCGGGAGGCGGCGTATACGCAGCGCTCGTCGGAGAATCACGACGCGAAGAGCCGGATTGCGGAAAAGGCAGCCCGGCTGATCGCCCCCGGTCTGTCCCTGTATATCGATGCCGGCACCACCTGTATGGCCTTTGCAAAACGACTCGACAGCGGTCCTCTTTTTGTACTCACCCCGGCACCTAATATTGCTGTAGAGCTCGCGCGCACCCCCGGGATCACAGTGATGATGACCGGCGGGCAACTCAACCGGGACACGTTTATGCTGACCGGATTTAACGCGGTCGAGTATGTCAAGACATTGAACATCCAGCTCGCGGTCCTGGGCGCAAGCGCATTTTCTCTCCGGGACGGTTTTTCCTGTGGTTATTTTGCGGAGGCCGAACTCAAAAAACTGATCGTAAAAAAAGCACAAAAAACCGTGGTGCTGATGGATCACAGCAAATTCGGCCAATGCCTTCCCTACACCTTCGCGCGGCTGTCCTCCGTTGACATGGTCGTAACTGATGTTCCGCCGGACAGTGACTACCTGTCCGCGTTTGCGCGGGCTCATGTGGAGTGTCTATGAGTATGAAACTACCGTCCCCCCTGCGACTTGTCCTTGTGCGGTCCGACCAGCACGATCCGCACCTCAATCTTGCGGTCGAAGAGCGCCTGATGGAGAGCGTTTTCACCGATGACCGGGAGAGCGCGTTTCTATATTTGTGGCAGAACGAACGCACAGTAGTGATCGGGCGGCACCAGAACGCCTGGGCGGAATGCCGGGTTTCCCTTCTGGAAGACGAGGGCGGACACCTCGCCCGCCGTGGAAGCGGAGGTGGCGCAGTCTACCACGACCTCGGGAATCTCAATTTTTCGATCGTGATGCCACGGCGGCTGCACGATCCGGCCCGGTCCTCCCGGATGATTGTCGAAGCGGTCCGTATGCTGGGTGTGGAGGCAGAACTGTCGGGGCGCAATGACATCCTGGCCGACGGTCGCAAATTCTCCGGCAACGCGTTTCAGCTGACCGCTCAGGCGGGACTGCACCACGGTACGCTGCTGATCTCAACTGATTTCGGACAGGTGACCCGCTACCTGTCGGTTTCCAAAGTGAAACTGGAGGCAAAGGGTGTCACTTCGGTCCGTTCGCGGATCACAAACCTGACAGACCTCCAGCCGGATGTCAACGTGGAGGATGCCTGCCGCGCATTGGCAACGGCTTTTGTGATGGAGTACGCAGATCCGGACTCCGCTGAACCGGCACTGGAGGAGATCGCATACTCATCGCTTATAGACGAGCGATGCACCGAGCTCCGGACGCGCAACGCATCCTGGGCCTGGCGACTGGGCAGGTCGCTGCCCTTTCAGGCCAGTATGGAGACGCGGTTTTCGTGGGGGATTCTCCGGATCGATTTCACGCTGGAAAACGGCCATGTGACCGGTCATGCCATGTTTTCAGACATGCTGGACCCGGATTTGCCAACATTGCTTACGGATTGTTTTGTCGGCTGCCGGTATGACCCCGCGGAACTCACCCGCGCGCTGGATTCCTTTTTGGCCGCACACGGGACGCCCGACGCGCCGTATGGCCTCTCGAGGTCCGCGGTGATCCGGGATATCCAGTCGATGATCGCAGACCAGATGGCCTGAACGCATGCTCTTACTTCCCTAGGAATACACAACCTGTTTCAACCGATCAAACCGCACGGCGGCTTCATCCCATGCGCCAACTTTGTCCGGCTCTGGCAGATAGGTGACACAGTCAAACGAAGCCCGGATGGCAGCGCGCGCTGCGTCAATCGAGTCAAACGCCCCTGATGTGACCATCTGTACCGCCACATTTCCCAGTGCGGTCGCTTCGATGGGACCCGCGACGATGCGCAGTCCGGTCGCATCCGCGGCAAACTGAGACAGCAACCCGTCTTTCACACCGCCCCCGACGATCCGCAGACAACCAAACGCATGCCCGGCGAGATCTTCCGCCTCACGCTCGACCTGACGGTATTTCAATGCGAGACTTTCATACACGCATCGCGTGACTTCGCCCACATTCCCGGGTTCCGGCTGGCCGGTTTCCCGGCAAAACGCGCGGATGCGTCCCGGCATGTCTCCCATCGGGGCGAACATCGGGTGATCCGGATCCACAAAGGACCGGAAGGGTTCGCTCTCCAGCGCCGCGCGCTCCATGTCCGCGTACGACAGTGTGTTGCCTTCCCGGATCCATTGCCGCCGGGTCTCCTGAATCAGCCACAGCCCCATGATATTTTTCAGAAACCGGGTGTTGCGTCCGAACCCGCCCTCGTTGCTGTAATTGTAGGCAAAGGAGTTGTCGTCGATGATCGGGAGCGGCCGTTCGATCCCCAGCACCGACCAGGTTCCGCTGCTGATATAGACGGTGTTCTCCCCGGGTTCGGAGGGGACGGCGATCACGGCCGACGCGGTGTCGTGGGATGCGACGGCGATCACTTTGGCTTCCGGCATCGACAGTTCCCGGCAGACTTCCGGCGAGAGGGCTCCCACGACTGTGCCGGGGTCGACAAGGGGTGCAAACCAGGCCGACGGGATACCCAGCCGGTCGCTCATCTCCGGCGACCATACCCCCTCGCGCGGCACCAGCATTCCGCTGGTCGACGCGATCGTATACTCGGTCCGGGCAGTACCCGTCAAAAAGTAGTTGAGCAGATCCGGCATAAACAACACGCGCGCGATCCGTTCCTTCAGTTCCGGGCGCCGGGTGGCGATCGAGTACAGCTGGAACAGGGTGTTGAGCGGCATGATCTGGATACCGGTCGCCTCGTACACCTTTCGTTTGGGGATCAGGCGAAATACTTCTTCGGGGATGCCGTCGGTCCTCCGGTCCCGGTAATGTACCGGGTTCTCCAGCAGACGTCCGTCCCGGTCGAGCAGCCCAAAATCCACCCCCCAGGTGTCAATTCCGACCGAGTCGAAACCCCCTCTGTCACGGGCCGCGACCATACCTTGCTTGATCTCGTGCAGCAGGCGCGGAAAATCCCAGTACAGGGTCCCCCGCATCAGGACGGGGTCGTTGGAAAACCGGTGGATCTCTTCGATCTGGATCCTCCCGTCCCGGTAGACCCCCAGCACCGCGCGCCCCGAAGACGCCCCCAGATCGAATGCCAGGACGCGGGGTTCTTTGCCCGCCTTGCCCGCTGTCATGTCCCAGTCTCCCCCGCACTGCCATCTGATGTGCCGGCGGTGATCTTGCGCCGGTACGCCTCGCTCTCCCATCCCGCGATAAAGGACCGCGCGGCGGCGTCCATCGGCTGCGGGGTGCGACCGTTTCGCCGCAGTACTTCATGAATGAACAGCACAGCACAGAGCGTCTCTTCGATCGCGGATGCCTCGACCTCCCCGCAGGAATACCGGATCTCACCGGTATGAGGATCGATCCGGCAGACCGCCCCGGGAGTGACATCGCCTGCCATCGCTACTTTTCCTTCGAGATACACCATCTGGTCCGGATAGAGCGGATTGTCGGAGAAAAAGGACACAGGGTCCACGAGCCCTGCGATCCGGGTCTGCAGCCAGGGGGTCGCGGACCGGTATCCCTCGCCGTCCCCGGTGAAATGAACCGTGGGGCGGGGCCAATCGTCCTGTCCGACGCCCATCCCCTCCATCAGGCGGAGGTTGACGCGCTCGTGAAGTTCCAGACAGGACGCGGCATCGGAGGCGCTGACCGCAAGACCGTGGTTCTGGAACAGCAGCACTGCGGGCTCGGCCCCGAACTTCTGCCGGACCCGTTCTGCTTCCTCCGCGACCGCAAAGGTCAGCCGCGTCCCGGGATCGATGTAAGGCACGATCCCCCAGGGAACCCCCAGCGGATCCATCGCCTCGGCGGCAAGTCCTGTCGGGTCGTCGGAACAGCAGATGGCGTTCGCGTAGACCGAATGTGTATGCAAAACGCAGGTTCCCAGCAGCGCATGAAAGCCGGCTTCGACCGACGGACGAAGCGCCGGCAAGCCTTCTATGGCGATCCCGGCCGCCTGGACCGCCACGCGCCCTGCCGCTTCAAGGTCGGGCAGCGCGCGGTTTTCGGGGTCGCGAAAGAACGCACGCAGCCGCTGGTAATCCAGAACCGCATAGGCGTCTTCCCGCGTGACTTGTCCGAGCCGGAACCCCGAAGCCTTGACGGCCATCCGCGTCCCGTCGAGCTTGGCGGAGGTGTTGCCTCCGCCCCCCTGCACGTAATCCGCTCGCGCACCGGCTCCGAAGGAAATCCGCACCAATGCGTCCAATCCTTCCGCGCAATCGGTCCAGAATGCATTCCGGTCCATGGATGCCCTCTCCTTCGCTTGTGATTCCGGCCGGTCGGTGGTCCTTCCCGGCCGCGATGCGGTGGTTCCTCTAGCCCCGTTTGGCCAGCACCTCCCGCTCGTAGCGGGCGATTTCGTCCATATAGCGGTTGCCGGGCGGCACCCCGCGGGACACACAGTACTGATCCCAAACCGCGCCGGCCGGCGCGGTCCGCAGCTCGTCCATCAAGGCGAGTCTGCCCGCGTAATTGTGTTCCGCCTCCAGCGTGCGGAGGAGGGCCATGGGTTCGAGCAAGGCAGACAGCACCGCTTTGCGGGTCGCCCGCACCCCGATGGTCCAGGCAGCGATCCGGTTGATGCTCCCGTCGAAAAAGTCGGTCGCAAGACGTACCCGGTCAAACCCGTCGCGCATGTCGCTTTTCGGGACGCGCGCGATTTCTTTCATCGCTTCCACCAGCGGATCTTCGGTGATCACGACAAAGTCGCTGTCCCAGCGGACCCCGCGGGA
>CAZBKR010000076.1:0-9215 GCA_964492455.1 uncultured Oscillospiraceae bacterium | reverse complement strand
GGAGATCTTGATCCATTCGTTCAGGGTGAGGTTCCAGATCTTACGCAATGGGAGCACCCCCTCCGGTCATCTGAATAAAGGCCTCCTCCAGGGTGGACTCCAGTCGTTGAATGCCATATACCGGCAGTTGGGACGCCACCATCAGGCGGACCGCCCCGGGCACCGCGGCTTCTTCCATCTCGACCTCGAAATGCCGCCCCAGCGCGGAGCGTACATGCCCGAGTCCGGCCTGTTCAAACACCTCGGCCGCCCGCACTCCTTCGTCCGTCGTAAATCGATATGCGGACTTGCCCGCGGCTTCCGCCATGAGCTCTCCGATCGGTTTGACACCCATCAGCACGCCCTGGTGGATGATCCCGACACGGTCGCACATCATCTGCATCTCGGCCAGCTGGTGACTGGACACAAACACCGCGACACCTTCCTCGTGGGCCAGACGTTTGAGGATGTCGCGCAGTTCCCGGATGCCCGCGGGATCGAGCCCGTTGGTGGGCTCGTCCAGGATCAGGAGACGGGGTCTGTGCAGGATCGCCTGCGCCAGCCCCACGCGCTGTTTCATACCGAGGGAGTACTTTTTTACCTTCTCCCGGATGCGGTTCTCCATCCCGACCAGTGCCACCGCCTCGCGGATGCGCTCCTTCGGTACGTTGCCGTGAAGGCGCGCGTACATTTCGAGATTGACCTGTCCGGAAAGATCCTTGTACATTTCGGGGTTCTCGACGATACCGCCGAGCTGAGCCATCGCCTTCTCGTAGTCCTTGCGCAGGTCGTGTCCACCGATCCGGATCGTGCCCGCGTCCGGAGTCAGGAATCCCATCACCATCTTGATCGTGGTGGTTTTGCCGGCACCGTTGGGGCCCAGAAATCCAAACACTTCGCCCGGCAGCACGTCGAATGAAATGCTGTCGATCACCTTGCGCCGGCCAAACCGCTTGTCCAGATTCCGGATGCTGAGTATGGCGTCCATGGGATTCGCCTCCTGCCCGCCGCCGCGGCTCATTTGTAACCCGGGGCGGGAACTCCGCCGTTGTAGTCTTTCTCATACTGCCATGCGGTTGGCTTGTTCAGCTGCGCATACACGACTTGCCAGACCCCGCTTTCTTTCTGGAGGATAACGGTGTCGGTCATGTCTTCCGCATAGATGCCCTGTCGCCCCGCGACTTCCAGCCGCGTGCGGACGGTCATGGTAACGGTCGCCCGGTCCGCATCGAACAGGATGTCCTCAAATTTTAAAATCTCTTTTGTATAGGACAGAAACACATCCTGCCCTGCCGCCTGCTTCGCGAGATCCTCGCGCATACGTCCGACCAGCGGATCGACGATCGCGTCGTGGTCGATGTACCACCCCTCGATGATCTCCGCCTGTGCGTCGGCAAACCCCGCAAGTTCCGCTGCCGGCATTCCGGGTTGAGGCGTCCGGTACGCTTCGGGAAGCTGCGACCAGACCAGTTCGGCCTCGAGATACGCGGCTGCTTTCTCCCGGAGTACCGGAAGATCATCCCGGCGGGACGCTCCGAGCCAGGACAGATAGACGACAATCCCAAGCAGGAGCAGCAGGGTGAGTATCACGCCGCGGTTGATTTTTCGAACCCAGTTCATACAGGCCTCCCTGCCCGGTGATGCCGGGCGTTGCTTACCATCGCGGCAGGCCGCAACCCCCCTTGCGGACCCATGGTCCCCCGGTCAGTGTAGCATGCCGGTAACAGACCGCACAACCAACCCGATTGCGCACATCTCCGGCCTTTTGCAGTCCGGACATAAAACCTTTACACTGGTACAAAAGGAGCGTGGCTGACCCATGGGTAGTAAATCATTATCCCGGACCCTGCGCGCCAACCGGCACTGGTGGCTATTGCTGTATGTCCCCTTCTACCTCACCTGGTTTTTCCTGCTGGAGCGGTCGATTACATCCGATTACTGGGCATGCTATCTCCCGATCGACGACCAGATCCCCTTTTGGGAAGGATTTGTGGTGCCCTATGTGCTCTGGTACCCTTTCATGATCGTCATGGGACTGTATCTGCTGCTCCGTGACATTCCCGCCTTTGTGCGGTACATGTGGTTTCTCATCTTTGGATTTACCTTCTGTCTTCTGTTCTACATGATCGTCCCCAACGGGCAGGATCTGCGTCCGGACGCCTTTGCGCGGGACAATCTGCTGGTCCGGCTGGTCCGGCGGCTGTACAGCGTCGACACCAACACCAACGTCTTCCCGAGTATGCATGTGGTCGGGAGCGTCGCGGTGGCCTATGCGGTCTTTGACAGCGACCGGCTGCGCAACGGCTGGCTCCGCGCCGTCACCGTACTCCTGGCAGCGGTGATCTCGGTCTCGATCCTGTTTGTAAAACAACATTCCGCGCTCGATCTGATCGGGGCGCTGGTTCTATGCCTGCCGATCTGGCTGGGGCTGAACCGGTGGCGGCGTGTGTCGCGGCTTCGCAAAAGTCGAGCAGCAAGCAAGAATGCCGCATAAGGAACCGTAGGCACGAAGAACCCTTCTCTCGCGACAAGTGCGTGCAGATAACCTCTTTTACATCAACGCTTCCGCGTCGGCCAGTACCTGCCGGACAAAAACCTCCACCACTGCAGGGTCAAACTGGGTCCCGGCACAGCGCACGAGCTCTGCCGCGGCCTCTTCACGAGTCACCGTACTGCGGTAGGTCCGGTCGCGTGTCATCGCGTCGTAGGCATCCGCGACCGCGATAATCCGGGCTTCGAGCGAAATTTCATTCCCCTTGAGCCCCCGTGGATATCCGTTGCCGTTCCAACGCTCGTGATGTTCATACACAAACTCCGCCATCACCGAGAACTCGTCGATCGAGCTGAGGATGCGCCATCCGGTCTCTGCGTGTTTCTTCATTTCCTCCCATTCCGAGGGTGTGAGCTTGCCGGTACTGTTGAGAATGCGCTCATCGATTCCGATCTTGCCGATGTCATGTACCAGTCCGGCTGTCACAATCTGGGAAATATCGTCCTTGGACAACCCCATGCGGACTGCGATGGCACGACAGATCCCGCTCACCCGCTGCGAATGCATCGATTCCCGATCGCTTTTGGCAAACAAAGTGTTCATGATCACATCGACGGTCTTGCTCTTCATACTCGAGCGTTCCGACAACTTGCGCCGGTACATCTGGTTCTCCGCATTGGCCAGCACTTCTGACATTGTCTGGTCCGGATCGATTTTGGTCTCGCATCCAAAGGAAACCGAAAGCTCGATATTGGACACCCGGATCTTTGCGATCCATTCCAGGATGCGGGTGATCACACCCGACGCAGCGACCATATCGGTATGAGGCAGGATCAAAGCAAACTCGTCTCCCCCCAGCCTGGCGATGATGTCATCCGCCCGGCAGCAATGACGGAAGGCATCCGCCGCCTTTTGCAGCAGCTGGTCACCGACCAGATGACCAAACGAATCGTTGACAAGCTTGAGACCGTTGATGTCTCCCATCACCAGTGTGATCGGCAGGTTCCGGGATGTGTCCAGCCGGTGGAGCTCCTCCTCGAAAAACCGCCGGTTGTAAACTCCTGTCAACTGGTCGTGGTAGCTCAGATAGGTAAGCTTTTCCTCTGCTTCTTTCTGTGCGGTCACATCTTTCGCAAACTCCAGATAACGATCGTCGGTGTATCGGATAGAGTCCACACGCCACCACCGTTTTTCGCCCGACGCGTGACGGAAGCAGAGCATAGCACTCGACGCTCCGGTGCTGAACAGAGTATCCAGGTGTTCCCTGCATGCATTGATCGATTCACCGCAGCAGATATCCTCGCAGTGCATCTGCAAAAGACGGATCTGCGGATATCCGGTCAGATCGGATGCGGACCGGTTGACCTCGACATACCTTCCCCGGCGATCCAGAACGAAAATTGCATCCGGTGCGTGGTCGATGTAGCTTCGGTACTTATATTCACTCTCGATGAGCGCCATTTCGGCCTCGCGGCGGTCAGTGATGTCCTCGCCGGAACTCAGGATACCGATCACCCTGCCGTCGTCGTCCGCCAGCACGACATTGTTCCAGGCGATCAGGCGGGTTTCCCCGCTTGCGGTCAGCACTTCATTCTCGTGATGCAGGGTATCGAGATGTCTGCCTGAGGAAAAGCGATCAAATAAGGTCTTCACCTCCGTCGCTGTTTTCGGGGTGAGGAAGCGTTCCAGCCAGTTGCTCCCGAGGAGCTGTTCTCTGGGCAGACCAACCACATCGCATCCCTTTTGATTGATCATGGTGATCTTGCCGTCGAGGTCGATCGCCAGCATGATGACACCGGCCACATCCAGGTACTGCTGCGCGCGCTCCCGTTCGTGTTCCAGCGCGGACTGCATGCGTGTGCGTTCGGTGATATCGTGAACTATCGACCCGAACAGTTCCACCTCGCCGTTCGGATCCGCGACCGGAAACAGCTTGGTTTCGTAATAGCGGAGTTCTCCGGCCACCGGTAACCGATCGATTTTCTCGATGGGTTTTCTGTCAATCTGCATCTGCCGGATGGTGCGCATGAAAGCACCCGCGGTTTTTGCGTCAAACATCTCTGCAAAAGACTTTCCGACGATTTCCGAGGCCGGTCTGCCGAGATTGGCAGCGACCGCCGCGGACACTTCCACATAACGGCCCTCGGCGTCGAACAACATGATCTGGCTGGGACTGTGGTTCAGCAGCGCTTCGAGACGCGACAAGGACTCCATCGCCAGGATCTCAGTTCGGCGGCGCTCATTGATGACCTCGGTATAAATGATGATGCCCCCGACTTGTCCGTCCGGCCCATACCAGGGACGGCATTCCCAGTCGGTCCAATCCACCGTGCCGTCCTCCCGCTCATAGGGGTCGTGCGCCGCACACACGACTTCGCCCGCCAACGCGCGCCGATGGACGGCCCTCCATTTTTCCGGAAGATCGGGAAACACATCATAATGATTCTTCCCAATCACATCCTCTTCCCGAACCAGGTAGGATTCGAGATAACTGCGGCTTACATACAGATACCGCATTTCACGGTCGTGGATCGCGACGGGGCAGCGACTGTACTCTACTACCTGCCGCAGCAGTGCATCGGAAGAGTACGATGGCGTTGTCTCGACTGTAGAGGATGGCAGAGTGTCTACCGTTTGTTCAGGGCTGAACTCATCTGACATAAGTAGCCTCTTCTTTTGGAAATCGGAGTCGAAACCAACGCGAGAAGGACCTTTTATCTATAGATTTATAGATCGTTATGCAGTTACATTGATTGTCAATTGTCACCACGGTTTTGTCAAACCGCAAAAAGAAGATTCTGTTTGCCGATTTGATACAATAATACAAACGGTATATGTATGACTCCCCCGACTCTGTGAGCAGGTGCGCGTATGTCCCATGTGGTCTTTCTGCCTCCCGACATCTCCGATACGGCAAGCGCCGCGGAAAAGAAGTTGTTCCGCGCACTGGCGGGCATCGGGTTCGATGCCATGGTGTTTCATTCATTCGGGCTGGCAGAGCACCGGCACAAAGCGTATGGAGAAATCGATTTTATCCTGCTGAGTGAATATGGAGTGATGTGCCTCGAGGTCAAAGGCGGCGGGGTGTCTTGCGACACCCGGGGCATCTGGCACCATACTGACCGGTTCGGGAATGAGCACACCGCCAGAGAGAGCCCCTTTCGCCAGGCGACCGCCAATCTGTTTTCCCTGCGCGATTACCTCCACTCGTGCCTTCCGGCGGATTCACCACTCCGGGACGTTCCGTTCGGTTGTGCGGTCGCTTTTCCGGACGTCTCGTTTACGCAGACCGTCGCCGAGTTCCCGCCCGGGTTGATTTACGACAACCGTACATCCGACCTGACCGGCTTTCTCATCGCCGCGTCCCGGTACTGGTCCGATAAGCAGTCTGCCTCCCGGGTGGTGACGTGTACCGGACTCGATCCCGCCGGGATCCGGCAACTGGCCACCTTGCTCCGTTCGGATTTTCATGTACTCCTGCGGCTATCCGACATCGTGCGGGACACCGAAACCCAACTTTCACGGCTGACCGATGAGCAGGCGTATTTCATGGACGCCATCTCTTTAAACGACCACATCCTGGTCAGCGGCGGCGCCGGCACGGGAAAGACGGTGCTGGGGATCGAATTCGCAAAACGGGAAGCCGTACAGGGGTCCCGCGTCCTGTTTCTGACCTTTAACAAAAATCTCGCAGCGCGGTTGAAACGGGACTGCAGGGACATCCACGACGCCACAGGACGATTGGATGTCGAGCATTTTCACGGATTGCTCGTGCGCATACTGGGCGACCGTAAACCCCCGGAGGATGAGACCGACATATACTACACCGAGGTGCTTCCCGGACAGTTTTGTTCGCTGGCAGCTTCCGGGGAAATCGAGGTCCCCGCCTATGATCTTCTCGTCATCGACGAAGGCCAGGATCTGGTCCGCCAGGAATATTGTGCCTGTCTGGAGCGGCTGCTCCGGGGCGGCCTGGACCGGGGCCGGTGGTGTATTTTTATGGACCCGAACCAGAATCTGTACAACCGGGAGGCATTTGCTGATGGATTTGAAACCCTCCTTGCGCTGCAGCCGGCCCGTTTCGAGCTGGTGGTCAACTGCCGGAACACCCGCCAGATCGCGACCTTCAACCAGGTGACCACCTCCATCCCCGCCGCCAGACTGCTCAAGGCCGAAGGGGTCGACGTTACCATCGTTTCCTATCGGGACGACCGGGAGCTCGGGGCAAAACTCGCCGACACGGTCAAGTCATTGCGCAAGGAAGGGGTCAAGCCGGGCGACATCACGCTCCTGACCCGCCACCGGTACGAAAACACCCCGTTGCCAGCATTGGATCCCTTCCGTTCGATCTGCGGGATCCAACAGGTCACGGACACCTCGATCAACCTGTTGTCGGAAGACAAGATCCACGTCTGTACCATCCACAGCTTCAAGGGTTTGGATGCCAGGATCGTCTTTCTGGTCGGCCTGGGTGCAAAGGTGGACGACGTCAGCCGCCCCCTCTACTACACAGGAATCTCAAGAGCCCGGTCCGCGCTGTTCGTGTTCCGGAAGGCATGAACAGCCGCCTGCCATGGAATACGGGATGAAAAAGGCACCCCGACTCCCGGTTGGGCCCGGAAGCATCCGCACCACGACGCGTCCCGCTCCCGGCGCGGTTCAGGCAATCGGACACGCGACCTCGACATCAACCTGGGAATCTTTGTAGCCGATGTCAAAAAAGACAGCCGTCAGGGGCGGTGCCGTTTTGACATGATTGTATTCCATCCAGTTGAAAATCTCGTCCCACAACGGCTGCTGCTCTCCGTAATCCGGGATGATCGCCAGGATCCGGGACAAATGCGGCATCTGTTCCGCGGTGTAATACCTGTACCCTGTAAACGCGTCGACCTCACCTGGCTGCAGCAGTCCGAGCGCGTCGTCGTGCCGGAGAGCTTTCACGGTGGTGCGGTTGAAGCGGGCGAACTCTCCGATTTTGAACATGGTTGTCTCCTGCTTTTGGATCCGTCCGCCACGCGCGGCTTCCGGACTGCCGCCCCGGCTGCGAAGAGCATGCGGCTCCACCGGGCTTATCATCACAATAGACCTTCCCCCCGCGGGAGAGTCAAGGCCTGATTTTACGGGTGCGCAAAACAAACCGTCCCCGGACTGACGCCGCTGGTTGCGGAAAACCGGTTTATTTCAAAGACGCCGGATACGGCCCCCTTGCCTGTCTTTGAAGAGGTAAAGCCTCGCCTCCCCCGTCCGGTCTGGGACGGTCATGCGGATCACATCCGCTGCTATTGGCGGACCTGGGAGCTTGCCTTTGGTAACTTGAGAAGACCGCTGCCCGGTACGGGATTTGTATCCAGCTTCATCGACACCGCCTTCAACGGCTGTGAGTTCATGTGGGATTCTTCCTTTATCTTGATGTTCGGGAAGTACGCCGGCAAAATATTCCGGTTTCAGGCGACATTGGACAATCTGTATTCCCACCAGCACCGGGATGGATTCATCTGCCGCGAGATCGAGGAGGAGACGGGCCGGGACCGCTTCACCCGCCATGATCCTTCGGCGACAGGCCCGAAGTCATGCCGTGGTGCGAATGGGAGTACTATCTCCACTTTGGCGACAAAGAGCGTCTCGCAAAGGTGTTCCCGCCGCTGATGGCATACCGTCGCTGGATGGCGGAACACCACACCTGGCCGGACGGCACCTGCTTCTCCTCCGGCTGGGGCTGCGGGATGGACAACCTCCCGCGCCAGATGCCGGGCTACCTGCCGGAGTTCAGCCACGGCCACATGATCTGGGCCGACGCCTGCATGCAGGCGCTCAACAGCTTCCATATCCTGATCGAGATGGCAAAAGTCCTGGGCCGCGAGGAATTCATCGCAGAGTTGGCAGCAGAACGCGATCATCTTCAGTGAGGCAAGAAAGGATGCCAGCGAGACGCCTCAAATCACGTTCCGATCCAATGTCCCCGTCACACTGGAAGTCATCTGGGGTGATCCGGAACAAAAGCAGTCCATGATCCTGAAACGGTAACCGCGCTATACCTCTTCCAGCTGCGCAAACGCCTTGGCAAAGGACTTTTCGCCATATCCGTCAAACACCACGGTGATCGTTTCGTCGTCTTCCGACGCGACGGTTCCGATCCCGTACCGCGCGTGCCGGACGTGCCTGATCGGGACGGGAGCCGGCGCAGGCTCGCTGGAGGGTGACACCGATTCTGCACTGTCCGGTTCCGCCTCCCGCCGGGCGATCCGGTCCCGCACTTCTCTGCGCAGCGAACGAAAGTCCACGTCTCCGGGCAACAGGCCGGGCAATCCCGGCCCCTCTTCCGCGTATCCGTCTCCTTCGTCTGCAGCGATCAGGCGGGTGGGGATCGCGGCGAGATACTCACTCGGTTCGGGAAGAACCCGCATCTCTTCCGGGCTCGCGCAGTAGGAGATCTCCAGATGGTCCCGCGCACGGGTGATCCCGACGAAGAACAGCCGTTTCTCCTCTTCCCTTTCCGTTTCGCCGGCGGCGGATCCAAGCGGGATCAGCCCCTGGTTGGCACCGACGATAAAAACATGCCGGAACTCGAGCCCCTTGCAGGCGTGGAGCGTCATCAGCCGGACTGCGTCCGCGTCGACAGCCCCTTCCTCATCCACCACATCGATGCCGTGCAGCGCAACCGCGTCGAGAAAAGCGGAGGTGCCGGCCGCAAGGTTCATCCCGTTCTGCCGGACGAAACGATCCAGCTTGTCCAGCAGCCCCTCCA
>CAZBKR010000075.1:0-9223 GCA_964492455.1 uncultured Oscillospiraceae bacterium | reverse complement strand
ATGCGGTGATATGCCCGCCGTACAGGGAGGTTCTGTACAAAAGCATCAGCGGGGGATTTCTTCTGGTTGCGGATGTGCCGCTCACACCGGTGGCAAAGCGGCTCTTCTCATTGAAAGGGCTGCGCGACGAAAGAAAGAAGAAACTCGATCTGTCGCTGAAAGAAGCCTACAATCTGGCTGTTCAGGTCCTCCCGTACCAGAGACTCGGCTATTACTTCGACTAGTATCGGAGAAAGCCATGACTCTGCCACAATACACCTGGCTTTCGTGTACTGGCACGACCCGGTGTGTTTTTTGCGCGTAAACAGGATCCTGCCGTCATGTATGCGCCATTTACCGGCGCATACAGAGCCGGTGAAACTGCTACAATAATGACAGCTCCCGTACAGGGGCCGGAAAGGAAACATCATGAAAGACCTGACCGGTACAATGCTGGGTATTGTCCATGCCGCGGTGGAGACCGCCGGGCTTGTCCGTCCCGCCATCGAATCGATGATTCCGGAAGTCGAAATCCTGCAGATCGGGGATGACACAATCCGGCAGCGCAATCGGGCTGCCTCTCCGGAGACGGTACCGCGTGCCGGGTTTCTCACTTTTGTCCGGCATGCAAAGGCGCTGCAGGACGCGGGATGTCAGATGGTCCTGCTGACCTGCCCGATTCTCGCGCAGGCGGTGGAACTGGCCCGCCCGTTTTTCGACATCCCGCTGCTTCAGCTCAACCGCCCGATGATGGACCTGGCCGTCCGACGGGGGGGCCGTGTCGGGCTGATTGCCACACAAGCGGCGGTGGTACCCCCTTCCGAACGTCTATTGCGTGTGGCTGCCTCCGAGGCAGGCAGGGATGTCACAGTGGAAACCGTGCTGTGCTCCGAAGCGGAGCGTGCGCTTGCTTCCGGTGAGCAGGAAAAATATACAGCCCTGCTTCGCGGTGAAATCGAACGGCTGGCGCCTGATGTGGACAGCATCGTCCTCTCGCAGGTTTCAATGACATTGCTGGAGAATCACCTGGAGGGCATTTGTGTCCCGGTCTACACCAGTCCCCGGACCGGATTCGAACGCGTACGATCCATGCTGGAAGCGATGCCCTGAACCATAACGAGAGAACCCGGCCGGAACGGTTTGCCTGAATAAACGAAGACAGTAGGAGGCGCCCCATGGAAAACAATCTGCCCATTCTTCCGATCTCGGTGAACGCCGCGGAATCCCGCGGTACCTTTCCGCGGACCTGGCAATACATCGGGTATGACGAGTGCAACCTGACCCTGACTCCCGACGGGCGGGCATTGCTCGCTAAGTTCGGTCAACTCACACCCCGCGGACCTGCCAACCGGATGAATCCAACCCACTATTATGTCCGGGCTCACCACATGTTGTGCACCGGCAACCTGCAGGCGGTCGCCAAATGGGGGTCCACCAACGCGTACACCGAAGACGAGGCAGGCAATCCGGTCCATGACTTTTCCGTGATCGACCAGATGCTGGAAACCTGGCTGAGCCTGGGGCTGAAACCCTTTTTCGAGATCGGATTCATGCCGCGCGACCTTGCCGATCCGCGATTTATTGAGAAGGGAACGGAATACGACCTCGGTATGATGGGGGATTACCGCCGCCGGGGCTGGTCCGCGCCGCCCAAAGATTACGGGCGCTGGTATGACCTCATCCGGGATCTTGTGTCGCACTGTGTTGAGAAATACGGACGGGCGGAAGTCGAGTCCTGGTATTGGGAACTCTGGAACGAACCTGATATCTTCTACTGGCGGGGAACGCGCGAGGAGTTTTTCCGGTTGTACGACGTGACCGAGGCCGCGGTGCACGACGCGCTCCCGACCGCGTATTTCGGGGGTCCCGCGACAACCGGTACCGATCTCCCGGACGGAAACGCGGCGCTCTTCCTGGATGCTTTTCTCGCACATGTGAAAGGCGGGACCAACTACCATTCCGGAGCGACCGGTACCCGGGTGGATTTTCTGTCCTTCCACACCAAGGGCGGGATTTACAACACCACGTTGCGCCGCCAGAAACAACTCCCCACGATCGAACTCTTCCTCGAGAACGTCCGGGTCGCGGCCGCGATCATCCGGAAATACGGGTACGCTTCCCTCGAAATCTGTCTCTCCGAAGCGGATCCGGACAGCTGGGCCGCGGGCGGCCGGTACGACAATTTCAACCTGAATTTCCGCAATACCGAATACTTCGCTTCCTATGTCGCCTGTTCGTATGAAAGATTGTACGCGCTGGCGGAGGAACTCGGGATGGACCTGCGTCCCCTGGCCTGGACGTTCGCGTTCGACTGGGAAAGACTGTTCGAAGGGATGCGCACCTTTACCACCCGGGGAGTGGACAAGGCGGTATTCAACCTGTTCAAGCTCTACGCGCGGCTCGGTACGAAACGGGTCGAGGCCCATGTCGAAGGAGCGGTTCAGGATCCGGACGGAACCTATGCGGGCGTCTGGTCCTTCTGGGCGGACACGCCCGGCAGTGGTAATAAAAAGACCTTGCAGGTCTGTGTGGTTCGCCACCACGACGACTGGGACATTGACCGGGACGCCTTGGTACGCCTGCGCATCCAAGGGCTCCCGATGGAAGGCAAAGTGGAGGTGCGGCGCTTCCGCATTGACCAGGCGCACTCCAATCCATATGCGGAATGGCGCCGGCAGGGGCAGCCTGACTATCCCGCCCCGCAGGTCTATGACGCGATCAAACAACGGGACGGACTCGAAGAGATGCCCCCGCTCCATGGTGAAACAGCAGCCGGCACCTTGACATTGGATACACTTCTATCTTCTCACGCGGTCGAACTGCTGGAGATCCGGCCGGTTAGCACTTCGCTGGAGTGAGCAT
This sequence comes from uncultured Oscillospiraceae bacterium, assembly GCA_964492455.1. GTDB lineage: Bacteria > Bacillota > Clostridia > Saccharofermentanales > UBA5734 > JAAYKS01. Next base: position 6,382 of record CAZBKR010000075.1, on the reverse strand, counting down.
GTCCGCCGGAGGAATCCGTCGCATGACTGCCGAACGAGAACAGAGCAAGGAGACAAACCATGACCAGGATCATCAACCCCATCCTGCCCGGCTTCAATCCTGACCCGAGCATTCTCAGGGTAGGAGACGACTACTACATCGCTACGTCCACGTTTGAGTGGTGGCCCGGTGTACAGATCCACCACTCCCGGGATCTGGTGCATTGGCATCTGGTGGCACACCCGCTCCGCCGCACCTCGCAGCTCAACATGCGGGGCAACCCGAGCTCGACCGGCATCTGGGCGCCCTGCCTGACCTGGTCGGACGGGTTGTTCTACCTGATCTACACCGACGTCAAATCCTGGCGGACCGGCATGCCGTACAAGGACACGCCCAATTACCTCGTGACCGCGGCCGACGTGTGCGGAGATTGGTCCGAGCCGGTCTACCTCAACGCTTCCGGTTTCGACCCCTCGCTCTTTCACGACGACGACGGACGCAAGTGGCTGGTCAATCTGGTGGTCGACCACCGGCCGTTCAAGAACCGGTTTGGCGGGATCGTGATCCAGGAGTACGACCCGGATGCGAAAGTGTTGACCGGCCCGATCCGCACGATATTTCCGGGCACTACGCTCGGATTGTGTGAGGGTCCCCACCTGTACAAAATCAACGGATGGTACTATCTGATGACCGCGGAGGGCGGCACGGGGTTCAACCACGCAGTCACCACCGCGCGATCCCGTTCGCTGTTCGGACCTTACGAAGTCGATCCGGAAAACCCGGTGATCTCCTCCCGGTACGATGCGCGTGCGCCGATTCAACGCAGCGGGCACGGAAGTCTCGTGGAGACCCAGAACGGACGCTGGTACATCGCGCATCTGTGCGGACGGCCGCTCCCCAACAAGGGGCGCTGCACCCTCGGGCGTGAAACCGCGATCCAGGAAGTCCGCTGGACGGAGGAAGGCTGGCTGCGCACGGTGAGCGGCACCAAGGCCACCCCGGTCGAGGTCGATGCCCCCGGGCTGCCGGAACACCCCTGGCCGCAAGTGCCGGTTCGGCAGGACTTCGACGAGCCGGAACTCGACATCCACTTCGCGACCCCGCGTGTGCCGATCCTGCCTCCTTACTGCACCACGACCGAGCGTACCGGCTGGCTGCGGCTGCGCGGACAGCATTCTCCAGTGTCGCTGTTCGACCAGTCCCTGCTGGCGCGTCGGGTGCAGCATTTTGTCTATCGGGCGGAAACCTGTCTGGAGTTTGATCCGGTCAACTACCAGCAGATGGCGGGGTTGATGTGTGTGTACGACACCGACAATCACTACTATCTGCAGGTGACCTGGGATGAAGAGAAAGGCCGCGTGCTCTGGCTCCAGTGTGTCGTCAACCGCCAGACCACGTGTCCGTCTGCCCCGCTGCCGCTGGAAGGCACACGGATTTATCTGCGCGCGGCGATCGACCACGACCGGCTGCAGTTTTTCCATTCCGCAGACGGAAAAGAATGGCGTAAATACGGCCCGGAGCAAAATTACGCGACTCTCTCGGACGAGCAATTCGAACTGATGGGAGAGGGGCGTTTCACCGGTTCATTTGTCGGGATTGCCTGCCACGATATGAGTGGCCGGTTCATCCCGGCGGATTTTGACTACTTTGACTACGATCCCGATCCGGCGGCGGCCGCCCTTTTGTCACAATCTTCCGAATACTGATCCAAGCGATCGGGAGGGGTTGTCATGGTTTCCTGGATCTGGATCCCGCTGTCCATCCTCTTTTTCGTATTGCTGCTGCTGGTGGTGATCGGCTGGCAGGTCGTCACCTTTGCGCTGGCGCGCCATGCCAGCCGGGCCATGGCGTTCCAGGATCTGGATCTGGACGCGTACAAAACAGGAGACGCCGCCGAATCCCCCGCAACCTGGGCAGCGGCACATGCCGCAGCCGATTGGGTGCAAAAATCGTGGGACGGGCTGACACTGCGCGCCTGGCACTTTCCGGCATCCCAACCTTCCCGTCGCTGGGCGGTACTCGTCCACGGATATACCGGGAGCGCAGAGATGTGCTTTCCCTGGGCAAAGCGCTTTCACGAGCGGGGATTTCATGTGCTGGCGGTGGACTGCCGGGCACACGGACGCAGTGAAGGCAGGTATATCGGGATGGGTTGGCCCGACCGGCTTGACCTCACCGGCTGGACCCGGCGAATCGAATCCGTCGATCCCGGAGCCCGCATTGTGCTATACGGGGTATCCATGGGAGGTGCGACCGTGATGATGGCATCGGGAGAACGAACCCTTGCTTCGGGTGTCGCCTGTGTCGTGGAAGATTGCGGTTATACGTCTGTGTACGACGAATTTGCGCACCGCGGGCGTCGGATGTTCCATATCCCTCCGTTTCCCGTGATCCATCTGACCTCGCTGGTCTGTCTGTTCCGCTGCGGCTGGTCCCTCATCGGGGCATCCGCGATCCGGCAGATCCGGAAGCACAGGCTCCCGATGCTGTTCATCCACGGGGAAGAAGACGACTACGTTCCTTTCCCGATGGTGCACCGGCTTTATGCCGCGGCACAGGGACCCAAAGAACTGTATACCGTTCCGGGGGCGGGGCACGGACTCTCCTCCACAGTCGACCCACAGTACTGGAACAGAGTGTTTTCCTTTGTTGATTCCTATCTCCCGATGAAAGATCCGTATTTATGAGAGTGAAAAATCATCCCCTGGTGCAGGCACTGACCTCGCTACGGGGCAATCCGCGCGCATGCCTGGTGGCGGAACCGCTGTGGGGGATCGGGTATTTCCTGTACGCTCCCTATGCCACGTTGTACATGTCCCGTCTCGGCGTCAGCGATACCCGCATCGGCGTGCTGCTGACGGTCGGGATGGTGGTTCAACTGACGGCACTGCTGTTCGGAAGCGTCCTGATCGACAGGTTCGGGCGCCGGTGGACGACTTTTGTGCTGGGTTTGGTATGCTGGTGCCTGCCCGCGGCCGTTTGCATGTTCGCACAGGGCTTCTGGTGGTTTTTTGCCGCCACCGTTCTCAATGGGTTCATGATGGTCGAGACCATCTCCTGGAACTGCCTGCTGGTGGAGGACGCGGAACCTTCGCGGCTGGTGGATATGTACACCTGGATCACGGTGGCCGGCTTGCTGGCGGTGTTTTTCGCACCGGCCGCGGGCTGGATGGTACGCCGCATGACACTGGTCCCTGCGATCCGTTATGTCTACGGATTTGCGTTTGTGATGATGACAGCCAAGACCGTGATTCTGTTTTTCACCTCGCGAGAGACAGAACAGGGAAAAACGCGGATGAAGGAGACGAGGGGAGTGCCGTATGTGCGGCTGCTCGCACAGTACAGCGGGGTGCTCGGCCGTATTCTGCGTTCGCCTGCGACGCTCCAGGTGCTCGCGATCATCGTACTGCTCAATATAACGAACATGATTGCCAACACTTACTTTGCGCTGTTTGCGACCCGCAACGCCGGGGTGCCGGAGTGGGTCGTCTCCTATTTTCCGATTGCGCGCTCGCTGATCATGCTGGTGTTTATCTTCGGAATCCAGCACCGGTTGTCGCGATATCCGATCCGCAAACCGATGATCGCCGGACTCTCGGCCTACATCCTGGCGATCGGTCTGCTGTTGCTGTCACCCTCCGCCGGCGCCGCCACACTGGCTGGTTACGTGCTCCTGGACGCGTTCGCACATGCGATGGTCTGGCCGCGGCGGAACTCCTTGATTGCGCTCTATGTCGATCCCGATGAGAGAGCGCGGATCACGGGTTTGCTGTATGTGCTCATGATCGCGGTCGCTTCGCCGTTTGGGTGGATCACCGGATCCCTGTCCGAACTCGACCGCTCCTATCCCTTTGTTTTAAGTCTTCTTCTTTATACCGGATGCGCCTCGCTGCTGGTTCGTTCCCGCACCCTGGCCGCCGGAAAAGCAGGTAACGCACCTGACGAAACCTTGCAGGAGGCCGGCACATGAAAGTGATCGTGATCGGTGGCAGCGGACATGTAGGAACCTATCTGGTGCCACGCCTGGTGCGGCAGGGGGCTGAGGTGGTTTCCGTCAGCCGCGGGAAGCGCGAACCTTATACTCCGGACAGGGCATGGGGTGAGGTGGAGCACGTGTCGATGGACCGGACAGAAGAGGAAAAAGCCGGGGTATTCGGCAGGAAAATCGCCGCCATGAAACCAGACGTCGTCATCGACATGATCAATTTTCGCCTGGATAGCGCGCGGCAGATCGTGGAAGCGCTCCGGGGAGAGATCTCGCACTACCTGTATACCTCTTCCGTATGGGGGCACGGCATGTCCACCGTGCTGCCCGCGGGGGAAAATCAGCCCCGGCATCCGTTTGCAGAGTACGGTATCCAGAAATCCGCCACGGAGGTTTTTTTGCAGGAAGCATTCATAAAAGACGGATTTCCCTCGACCTCGGTTCTCCCCGGCCATATCACCGGACCGGGATGGGCATGCATCAATCCCTGCGGCAACTTCGACCCGCAGGTGTTCGGCAGGATCGCGCGGGGAGAGGAGATTGCGATTCCGCATTTCGGCAGGGAGACGGTGCACCATGTGCATGCGGACGACGTCGCACAGGTTTTCCAGCAGGCGATATTGCATAGAAACCAGGCGGCCGGCGAATCATTCCACGCGGTTTCGCCGCAGGCGCTGTCACTCGCGGGTTTTGCGGACGCCATGTATCGATGGTTCGGTAAAACACCCGTCATCCGGTTTCTGCCCTGGCAGGAGTGGTGCGACGTCACCGGGAACGAGGAGTCCATCCGGACAACCTATGGCCATCTGATGCACAGTAACGTTTACAGTATCGAGAAAGGCATGAATCTGATCGGGTACCGGCCCCGCTATTCCTCCCTGCAGGCGGTCTGTGAATGCGTCGATCGCCTGATTGCCAACCGTGTAATTTCAGTGGATTGACGGGGATCGTTCACCCCTTTTCGTTTTTCATGGATCATTGCGCACGGCTTTGGTATATTGGTGCATAGACGGCCAACGACGGCCGTGCTGAAAGGAAGCAACCGCCGTGACCCGTCCGCACCACCCCCTGGTCCAGACCCTGCTCGGCCTCCGCGGCAATCCGCGCGCCTGCGTGTACACCGAACCCCTGTGGGGCATCCCCTTTCACCTTTACGCACCGTTTGCGACACTGTACATGTACCATCTCGGCGTGCTGGACGCCCAGATCGGCTTGATCGCCACCCTCGGCATGATCTTCCAGATCGTTGCCTCCCTGCTGGGAACGGTCCTTGTGGATCGAATGGGTCGGCGGTTTTCGACGTTCCTGTTTGATCTCCTCGGCTGGTCCGTTCCGGTGGTGATCTGGATGCTGTCTCAGAACTTCTGGTGGTTTGTCGCTGCCGCGGTGTTCAACAGCATGATGCAAATCACCACAGTGTCCTGGAACTGTCTGATGGTAGAGGACGCCGATCCGAAAAAGCTTGTGGATATTTATTCCTGGTGTACGATTTCAGGACTGCTTTCGGTGTTTTTCGCGCCCCTTGCGGGGGTGCTGGTGCGCGTGATGCCGCTGGTGTCCGCGGTCCGCATTCTGTACGCGATCGCATTTGTCATGATGACGTCCAAATTTATCCTGCTCTACATTTACTCCCATGAGACAAAACAAGGTGAGATCCGCATGAAAGAAACCCGTGGTACGCCCTATATCCAGATGCTCGGTCAGTACCGCGGCGTACTCCGCCAGATTCTGCGGACGCCCGCGACACTGCAGATTCTGGCGATCATCGTGTTTCTCAACATCTCCGGCATCGTGAACGGCAACTTCACCTCGCTGTTTGCGACCCAGCAGGCAGGCATCCCCGAATGGCTGATCGCGTATTTTCCGATGGTGCGGGCGGTGATCATGCTCGCGTTCATCTTTGGTCTGCAGCACCGGCTCAACCGGTATCCCATCAAAGCCCCGATGACGGTCGGACTCGGGTTATATGTCGCGGCGGTCGCCTGTCTTCTCCTGTCGCCCTCGGTGGGTCCCGGCCTGATGGCGGGATACGTGGTGCTGGAGGGATTTGCGAATGCGCTGGTCTGGCCCCGCAGAGATTCGCTGCTGGTGCTGTATGTCGATCCGCACGAACGTGCCCGCATCACGGGACTGCTGTTTGTCCTGATGCTTGCGATTTCCTCTCCGTTCGGCTGGATCGCGGGCTGGCTGTCCGCCATGAACCGGATGTATCCTTTCCTGCTTGTCATCGTCCTGTTCCTTCTCTGTGCGATCGTATTGCAGCGGTCGCACCCGATGATCCGGAACGGTGATGGTGAAGGAGCGGCGACACCGGAACCGGGGACGGTGCCGGGAGGTTGAATCATGAGGTGCGGCCGGGATTGGACCGGCCGCGTCTTTCATTTACTGGTGCGCCAGAAAGTGGACCAGGAAGTCTGC
>CAZBKR010000074.1:0-9550 GCA_964492455.1 uncultured Oscillospiraceae bacterium | reverse complement strand
ACCAGCTGGCCGACCCGTGTGATCTTGAAGGCCGCTTTTTTGATGATTTCGGCCAATTCTCCGAAATCCGCGCCGCCTGCCTGATCCACCGCCGCTTTCACGACCCCGGGGCCGCTGACGCCGATGTTGATCGCGCATTCCCCTTCACCTACGCCTGTAAACGCGCCGGCCATAAACGGATTGTCGTCCGGGGCGTTGGCAAACACAACCAGTTTGGCGCATCCGATCGCACCGCGGTCCGCGGTCATCCGGGCGGTTTCCAGGATGACCCGACCCATGCGCGCCACCGCGTCCATATTGATTCCGGACCGCGTGGTGCCAGCGTTGATCGAAGAACACACAAGATCCGTGCGCGACAGCGCTTCCGGAATCGAGTCGATCAGACGCAGGTCGCTTTGAGAGAATCCTTTCTGGACCAGCGCGGAAAACCCTCCGATAAAGTTGACTCCGACGGTCGCCGCAGCCCGGTCCATCGCCTGTGCGTAACACAGGTAATTCACAGCGTCCCCCGCCGCCGCCACCAGTGAGATCGGGGTCACTGAGATCCGTTTGTTGATAATGGGGATGCCGTATTCCCGGCTGATGTCTTCGCCCGTCCGGACGAGATGTTCCGCCCGCGTGACGATTTTTTCATAGATCCTTTCGCATGCCCGCGCGCTGGACGCGTCTGCGCAGTCCAGCAGCGATATGCCCATGGTGATGGTCCGGACATCGAGGTGCTGACGATCGAACATTTCGAGCGTCTGCAGAATTTCAAAATTTTCAAACAAAATGCGATCCGCCTTTCAGATCCTGTGCATGGCGTTGAAGATGCCGACGTGCTGGATGCGTATTGTGAGCTCCAGACCGCTCCCCACGCTTTCCAGCTGTGTGGCCAGTTCGGAAAACGCGATGTCCATCCGCGTGATATCCACAAGCATGACCATCGTAAACACTTCCTGCATGATGGTCTGCGAAATATCTTTGATGTTGATCTCGTGGCCTGCCAGCAGAGAGGAGACCGCGGAGATGATCCCGACCCGGTCCTGACCGATCACGGTGATAACGGCGTGCTGTTCCTGTGGTGTTGTCATGTTGCCTCCTGGCGGCGATCGCCGCGGCCATGCGGGTTTCGCCGGTTCTGCCTTGCTCTAAACGGGATAGGTCGCCAGCGGCATTGCCAGCTCGACATTTTCGTATCCGTCTTTCGCTTCCCGTAGTGTCTCTTCCATCGGCTGGTATGGAACGAGATGCGATAAAAGGGTCCGCCGGACACCGGCGGCGCGGGCTGTCTGCGCGCATTCCAGCGCAGTCATGTGCACCATCGGGTCGGAACGAAGGCGTTCCAGCCCTCCCGCGTCCAGGACCGCCAGGTCCGCACCCTGCAGCATACGCGAAACGTTCGGACACAGCCGGGTGTCACCGGTATATGCCAGGATTTTCCCTTCACAGGAAAACCGCATACCGTAACTCGGGACCGGATGGTCCCCGGCGATACAGGTGACATCGATTCCGCTGATGTCAAAGCGGTCGCCGTCTTCATAAAACCGCAGGTCGAGCACTCCGTCTCCGGTCGGCACCATACCCTCCGGGCGGGCGGGAAGAAAGACCGGCAGGTCCGCGACGGGCGTCCCGGATCTCCGCGTCATGTTGAGCGCGTATTTGAGCACCGCAACATCCGCCTGGTGATCGCTGTGCAGGTGGGACAGGATCAATGCGGAAAGCCCCGTGACCGGCACGAACCGGAACAGATTGGACAGTACGCCCGAACCGCAGTCTACAAGGACAGCTGTTTCACCATGACGGAGCAGATATCCGGACGTTGCTTCGCCCGGCATCGGAAATCCACCGCTTCTCCCCAACACGATCAGTTCCATTCGCTTGTCCTCCCCTTTGCTGTGTTTCAGTCTTCGCTGTCGTCCAGGTCCGGAAACACCATCTCATCGATATACCGGTCGGAAAACCCGGGATCGGCCGACAGTTCGATGTATTCGGTCCGCCGAGCGATCTCCTCCGCGCGTTCGAGTGCCTGTGTCGAGAGCAGGCACATCGAGGCTCCGATGCCGGAGGTGTTGCCCGCGGCCCGGATCCGCCCCGCAAACGCGCGGGGCAGCAGTCCGATCGCGATGGCGCTGTCCGGATCGAGGTAGTTCCCGAATCCGCCCGCGAGATAGATTTCATCCACTTCGCCAGACTGCAGGCCGGCTACTGAAAGCAGCGTTGAGATCCCGGCCGCGATCGCGGCCTTCGCGTTCTGGATCTCGCGGATATCCTCCTGCCGCAGCAGTACCGCGCCAGCAGGCGGATCTCCGTACTCTTTCACGACCACAAAAGCGGGCTGCCCGTCGACATCGATCACGCGGTCACCGAGCGGTCCAGGCACGCCCGGCACCATCCTGCCCGAAAACTGCAGCAACCGCTGCTCGATCAACACCCGTACCGTATCCAGTATGGCGGATCCGCACAGCCCTTTGGGCTCCTTTGCGAACGTCCCCCCCTCTCCGATCCAGGTATAGGACAGATCCCCGTCCCTGACGTCTACATGGTCGATAGCCCCGGCCACGGCACTCATGCCCTGCCGGATATTCGCGCCTTCAAACGCCGGACCCGCCGCTGTGGAGCATGCGTACAGACGTCCCCCTGCGGCCAGCGCAATTTCCCCGTTGGTACCGATATCGATGAGCAGCCGGTTCTTTCCGTTGTCCACTTCCATTCCGCACGCGAGGATGCCTGCGACGATGTCCGCCCCTACATAGGCCGATACCGATGGAAGCAGCACACAGAGCGCCCCCGGACGGACAGCCAGACCGAAACGGTCCGCGGACAGGATGTATGTGTCGGTGAAAACCGGGATAAACGGTGCTCTCGCAATCGAATCCGGGGCTACGTCTACCAGAAGATGCATCATGGTCGTATTGCCGGCGAGTACATACAGATGAATCTCGTCGAGCTGCACGTCCTCCCCGCTCCGGATCGCGTCGGCTGCCAGCGCACTCGCCAGTTCCTGGATGGCAAGCACGATCCGTTCCCGCATCGTGGTCTGGTTCCGGCGCGACGCGGCGGCGGCTCCGATCCTGCTGATCACATCCGCTCCGAACACGCTCTGCGGATTGGGCATCGCGCGGTGTCCGAGCGGCCGTCCGGTTCCCAGATGGAACAGGTAGGCGGCCAGTGTGGTGGTCCCGATGTCGACGGCGACCCCGTACGGACCTGTAGCGCCCCGCTCGACCAGATCGATCACCTCATCGTTGTCGCGCCGCGCAATATAGGACAGTTCTCCGCCGCCTTCGCGCATCAGGAAGGGAAGTTTCCGCAGCAGTTCGATCGGTACGCAGTGACCGGTTTCAGAGAGAAACCGCTCGGCATCCGGACGCTGATCCTGCAGAGAAGGAAGCGGCAGGGTCGCGTCTTCCCGGGTGACAAGCGGCGCAAGCGCGACTTGCAGCCCTGCGGCGTCCGTCAGGATCTGCGCGACGTCCGGCTCCGGGATGCTCAGCTCAATCCGGGTGGCGTCTGGCATTTCGGCCAGCACATCCTCAACCGTCGTGCGACAGGCCAGACGTTCGCCGAGACCGGTGATGAAAACACGGCAACCTCCACAGTTGCCGTGACCGCCGCATGGAGCGGAAAACGAGACCGGCAGCCGGCGTAAGACATCGAGCAGACGCTCGCCGGAATCGGCCCGGGTCCGGATCGTTTCGTCCTGTGTGCGCAATTGAATCTCCACCCTGCTGCCTCCTGGAAATGGTCTCTGGAAATCTGTGATGCATTATAGCATAACGGACGTTTTTCTCCGGTTCCGCAGGAGGCACCAGCCCGTAATGACGGTCAGAATCAGCACCCCTCCCGCGATGGCCGGAACGCCGGGATTTTCCCCCTGGAGGAAAAAGACCCAAACCGGGTTCAGAAGCGGCTCCAGGATCGGAATCAGGATCAATTCCAGCGAGGAGACATACCGCAGCGAGTACGTATACAGCACATAGGCGACCCCGACCTGCACCAGGCCCATCAGAAAGAGCAGCAGCAAGTCCCGCCCGGTTGGTACTTTCTGCAGAAAAAAGGGCAAAGCCACCAGAACGCACACCAGATTGCCCCATACCAGCACGGATTCAGGTGACAACCCGGTCATCCGCAGCCGCCTCATAAACACCGCCTGTAAACCGAAACACACCCCGGACCCGATGGCAAGTACATTGCCGGCCGCGGATCCGCCGGTCACCGACAGGCTGTCCATAAAGAACAAGACCATTCCTCCCATGACCAAAAGAGTCGCAACCAGATCGATCGTGGCCAGCCGCTCCCGGAAAAACAGCCAGCCGAACAGGCACACGAACACCGGAGCTGTGTACTGGAGGAGAATGGCGTTGGCTGCCGTTGTCATCTTGGTGGCTGTGACAAACAGCAGCATCGTGCCCGCATATGCGATAAGCGCACCGAAAAAAACCGGACTGCGGGAGAACGACGGGCGGCCGTACACCAGAAGAAAAAACACCACCGCGACCAGGCTCCGTCCGCCGGACACCGCAAACGCGTTGAGTGAGATCGATTTGATCAGGATGCCACCGAGGCTCCACAGGACCGCGCAGGCCACCAATGCGGCGATGGCGTGCCCTCTGTGACCCGGATCGGCAACGGGGGAATGCGAAGAAGGGTTGCCCATATGACATCCTCCGGCGGTTGAGATGCGACTAGAGCGTACCATAATCCTGTGCGCGGTCGCATACAGGATTCTATCTGAAAAAGAGAGTTCGCGGGCATTTTGAAAACACCGGTCTCCCTCCATGTGCGGGAGACCGGTGTTCGTGGTGCAAAGAAGTGTCCCGGATCAGGCTTTGCCGTCGCAGCCCAGCACGTCTTTGATCTTGTGCGCGACCATGGATTGAATCGCGGCGCGCGCCGGAGCGAGATACTGACGCGGGTCAAAGTGATCCGGATGCTGCGCGAGATGCTGGCGGATAGAGCCGGTCATGGCCAGCCGGAGGTCAGAGTCGATGTTGATCTTGCAAACTGCCATGCTGGCGGCCTGGCGGAGCATTTCTTCCGGAATCCCGATGGCGTCCGGCATGTTTCCGCCGTTGTCGTTGATCATTTTGACGTATTCCTGAACCACCGAGCTCGCGCCGTGCAGCACGATCGGGAATCCGGGGAGTCTTTTTTCGACTTCTTCCAGGATGTCAAAGCGGAGCTGGGGTTTCTGGCCGGGTTTGAATTTGTAGGCTCCATGACTGGTGCCGATGGCGATCGCGAGGGAGTCGCAGCCGGTACGGGTCACAAAATCCAGCACTTGGTCGGGATCGGTGTAAGACGCGTCCGCGGCCGAGACGTTGACCGCGTCCTCGATGCCCGCGAGACGGCCGAGTTCGGCTTCCACGGTGACACCGCGCGCGTGGGCGTACTCGACGACCTTTTTGGTTTCGGCCACATTCTCCTCATAGGAATGATGCGACCCGTCGTACATGACCGAGGTGAATCCCCCGTCGATGCAGGCTTTGCACAGTTCAAAGGAATCCCCGTGGTCGAGATGGAGCGCGATCGGAAGGTCGGTCTCAATGATCGCGGCTTCGACCAGCTTCATCAGGTAGGTGTGGTTCGCGTATTTGCGGGCGCCGGCCGAGACCTGGAGGATCAGCGGAGCTTTCAGCTCTTTCGCGGCCTCCGTGATGCCTTGGACGATCTCCATGTTGTTGACGTTAAAAGCTCCGATGGCATATCCGCCCTCATACGCTTTCTTAAACATCTCTGTGGTATTCACCAGTGCCATGTTTCTATCTCCTTTATGGTTTATGTCGCCACGTTGGGGCAATTCGGTCGGCGCACTCTATATTGTAGTGAGGTTCGGACCCCGCGTCAAACAAAATGCCGGTTTATACGCGCTATTCATACATCATCTTGACCATCATTCCGCCGTCTACAGTGAGGTTGGTGCCGGTGACAAAACCCGCCTCGGACGAACACAGGTAGAGGCAGGCGGCCGCGATGTCTCCCGGTTCCCCCACCCGTCCGGCCGGATGCTGCTTGTGATCCGTTTCGCTCAGTGGATCCGGCACCGGGTTACCCTTCTTCCACCCGCTGACGTCGATCCAGCCGGGACAGATCGAATTGACGCGAATATGCCGCGGCGCCAGTGATATGGCCAGTGCGTGGGTCAGAGAGAGCACCCCGCCCTTGGAGGCCGAATACCCTTCGTTTTCGGGCTCGCTCATGAACGCGCGAACCGAGGCGATGTTGACGATGCTGCCTCCACCACTGCGGGTCATGAACGGAAGGCAGGCATGGACGCACAGGAACGGCCCGCGCAGATTGACGTCCAGCATCCGGTCGAACCGTTCCGGGGTTTCGTCAAAAATGGAACCCGCTGTAGCGTTCGCGATCCCCGCGTTGTTGATCAGGACGTCCACCGCGCCGCACTCCGCGACCACAAAAGCCGCCAGTTCTTTGCAGGACGGCCAGGAGGACACGTCCATCTGGAAGAAAAAGCATTTTCCGCCGTTCCGGTTGATCAGGAACGCTGCCTCCCGCCCCGCTTCGTCGTCGATGTCTCCGATCACAACCCGGGCGCCCGCTCCGGCAAACGCCTGCGCGATCCCCCGTCCGATGCCCTGTGCTCCGCCGGTAACAACCACTGTCTTGTTCCGGTACTGCGTCATGTCCAGCATACAGTCCACCTCCCCTGCCTGTCGGGTCGGCCTTGTCTAGAGGTCCGACAGCCGCCGTTCCAGATCTGCCACCATGTTCGAGTATTTATCCAGTTTCTCCCGTTCCATGTCGACCACGCGGGCCGGTGCTCGCGAGGTGAATTCTGCATTGCCCAGCTTGACTGTGACGCGTTCTTTTTCCCGCATCGCGTTTTCCAGCTCTTTGGACAGCCGCTCTTTTTCTTTTTCGATGTCCACCAGATCCCCGAGCGGAATGTAAACCGTCCCCCCCTCAAACACCGCGGCGACTGCCTTGTCGGGAACGGTTTCCCGGTCCTTGCGGCAATCGATGCCTGCGACCGTCGCAAGCCGCTGGATATAAGCCGCGCCGGAGGCAAACCCCTCGAGGATCGACTCCTCCTGTGAGACCACAATGATATTGGCCCGGCGGCTGTTGGGAACGTTCATGTTGGTTCGGATGTTGCGGACTGCCCGGATCCCGTCCATCACGATCCGCATCCGCTTCACCTCCGCGGGGAAGGAGCGGGCGGGATCCGCGGCCGGCCAGTCCGCGATCATGGCGGATTCCGCGGTGCCGGGCAGTCCGGTGTACACGGTTTCGGTCAGGAACGGCATGAACGGGTGCAGCAGCCGCATGGAGGTTTCCAGCACTGTCACAAGCACCTGTTGCGCCAGCGCGCGCGTCGGGCTGCCCGGATCGGACAGCCGGGGTTTGACGATCTCGATATACCAGTCGCAATACTCTTCCCAGATAAAGCCGTAGATCTTGCCGAGCGCGATGCCGAACTCATATTTATCCAGATTGGCGGTCACTTCCGCGGTCACCTCGTCCAGACGGGACAGGATCCATTTGTCTTCGTCCTGCAGGGTGTTTCCCTCGAATCCGGGCAAGGCTTTCCCGTCGTCCAGGTTCATCATCACGAACCGGTAAGCGTTCCAGATTTTATTGGTAAAGTTGCGTCCCGCCTCGATTTTTTCCTGCTGGAACCGCTGATCGTTGCCCGGCGCGCTCCCGCTGGTCATCGCATACCGCAGCGCATCTGCACCGAACCGGTCGATGACCTCCAGCGGATCGATGCCGTTTCCGAGCGATTTGGACATCTTCCTGCCCTGGGGATCCCGGACCAGGCCGTGTATCAGCACCGTGTGAAACGGTGTCTGGCCGGTATACTGAATGCCGGAGAAAATCATGCGGGCGACCCAGAAGAAAATAATGTCGTAAGCCGTCACCAGCACGCTGGTCGGATAAAATTTCTCCATATCCGGGGTCTTATCCGGCCATCCGAGCGTGGAAAACGGCCAGAGTGCGGAACTGAACCAGGTATCGAGCGTGTCGTCATCCTGACGGAGCGTACCGCCGCACGACGGGCAGGCCTCCGGTGTCTCACGTGCGACCACGGTCTGACCGCAGGTATCACAATAGTAGGCCGGTATCCGGTGCCCCCACCAGAGCTGACGGGAAATACACCAATCCCGGATGTTGTCCATCCAGTTGAAGTAGATTTTTTCGAACCGTTCCGGGACAAACCGGGTCCGGCCTTCCCGTACCGCGTCGATCGCGGGCTCCGCAAGAGGCTGCATATGTACAAACCACTGCAGGGAGATCCGGGGTTCGACCGTGGTGTGGCACCGGTAGCAGGTACCGACGTTGTGGCGGTGTGGCTCGGTTTTGAGCAGATATCCGCCGGCGTCCAGGTCGGCCACCACCTGTTTGCGGGCCTCATACCGGTCCATTCCCGCATAGACACCCCCGTTCGCCGAAATGTGGGCGTCGTCGGTCATCACGTCCACGATTTCCAGATCGTGCCGCTGTCCGACCTCATAGTCATTGGGATCGTGAGCCGGTGTGATTTTGACCACACCGGTCCCGAATTCCCGGTCGACATAGGAGTCGGCAACCACCGGGATGCGCCGGTTCACCAATGGCAGGATCACATGTTTTCCGACCAGTCCGGCGTACCGCCCGTCGTCCGGATGGACCGCGACCGCGGTGTCGCCCAGCATGGTCTCCGGCCGCGTGGTTGCGACCACAACATGACCGGAGCCATCCTCCAACGGGTACCGGATGTGCCAGAAATGTCCGTCCTGTTCTTCGTATTCCACCTCGGCGTCCGAGATCGATGTGAGACAGTGCGGACACCAGTTGATGATGCGTTTGCCGCGGTAGATCAATCCCTGCTCATACAACCGGACAAACACCTCGCGCACAGCCGCGTTCAGGCCTTCATCCATCGTAAACCGTTCCCGCTCCCAGTCACAGGAACTCCCGAGGCGCTTGAGCTGCTCGATGATGCGTCCGCCGTACTCCGCGCGCCATTGCCAGGCGCGCTCCAGAAAGCCCTCCCGGCCGATATCGTCCTTGGTCACCCCTTCTTTCGCCATCGCGGCGACGATCCGGGCCTCGGTCGCGATAGACGCGTGATCGGTGCCGGGCAGCCAGAGAGTCTCGAATCCGCTCATCCGTTTGTATCGGACCAGAATGTCCTGGAGCGTGTTGTTGAGCGCGTGACCGTTGTGCAGTTGTCCCGTGATGTTTGGCGGCGGGATCACTACTGCAAATGGTGGTTTGGCCGAAGCGGCATCTGCGTGGAAACGCCTGTCAGCGACCCATTGCGCGTAGATCTGCGCTTCGCGCTCCGAAGGTTCGAATGTCTTGGGGATATGGTCGATGTTAGCCATATGGATGTCCTGCCCTCCAGAAAAAATAAAACAGCCCGTCCAGCAATCAACTGGACGGAGCTGCTCACTCCGCGGTACCACCAGTTTTCCCGGGAGAAACCCGGGCACTCGACAGCCGATGCGACGGCCAACCGGATCACACTCCCGGACGACCTTCCCCGCCGACCTCCCCGGAACGCCTTGCAGCCGATGGGCGTCCCTCTCTGTCGGGGTCGTGGCAGGTACTCCTCCCGCTC
>CAZBKR010000073.1:0-9603 GCA_964492455.1 uncultured Oscillospiraceae bacterium | reverse complement strand
GGGAGGGACGGCTGGACGACATCCTGCAGGGGTATCCGCAGGCGTGACCGGCCGGTACGGCCGTGGCGGGCGCTGCCGGCAGCCGTTGCGACAGCGGTCAACGCGGCCGAAACCGGCGCGGCCGGCACACAGGGGGAAACCCGCAGCGCGCGGGAGAGCGCGTAAATAGGGGAGAGTGCGACCCGTCGGGGACGGCGGGTTTTTTCATGCCCGCAGGAAGCAGAAACGCGCGGTTGTGTACAAAAATTTTTGAAAAATATTTGAAGAAAATCTAAACATTTTGTATCGCAAAACGGATTTCCTGACATTACAATAGACGGAAAAGCAGAAAAACAGAAAGCAAGGAGACACGCGTATGTCAAAACCACGTGCCGGCAAATTCCCACAATTCCTGGTTCTGGTGCTCTTGTGGTCCCTGCTCCTGCAGGGGTTTGCGGGATTTGCGGCTCCGGTCGCGGCCATCGAGCCGGCAAGTCCATTCGGATTCGAGGGGGGCCTCCTCGGGTGGACCACCGGGGGGAGCGCGACCGCCAGCCCAGGGGGCAACTATCAGGCGAGCTCCTTTATCTGGGGGGTCTATCCTTATGAAACCATGATGGGCGTGCTGCAACCTTCCGGATCCATCGCGTTCAGCACGATCGCGGATACCCTGGGCATCTCCGGATTCAGCCGCACCTATATCGAGACGCGGTTTCCCGGCATCACGAACTCTGCCTACGCGTATACTGACCTGACCCTGGCGGCCGGTGAAAGCTTCACCATGTCGTGGAACTATGTGGCGACCGACTACGCCCCTTTTGACGACGCGTCCTTCTGTTCACTGGTCAATCTCGGGAATGCCGCCAGCCTCGCGACGGTCGACGGACATCTCTCCCAGGTCGCGATCCTCGGATCCACCGTGTCCGGGAGCGGCAACTACGCCACCGGAGACTTCGGCAGCACCGGCTGGCAGACCGTAACGTTCGAGGCGAACGAGGCGGGCACGTACCGGCTCGGGTTCACGGTGTTCAACCTGTCCGATACCATCAACTCGCCGTACCTGTTCCTCGACAAAGAACCCGGTACAACGCTCAAGAACGGCACCCCCTTTGCCCCGATCGCACGGGATCCCAATGCCCCGCCCCCGCCGGTCCAGACCGTGCCCACGGTCACGACCAACGAAGCGAGCGCGATCACTTCGACGACATGCACGCTGAGCGGATCGGTCACAGGTGACGGGCTTGCGACGGTCACACAACGTGGATTTGTATTCGGAACATCACCCGATCCGACGGTTGACGACATCAAGATGCCCGTCATGACGGCCGGTGTTGGCTCTTATACCATGGAGCTCGCGGGGTTGACGCCGGGCGCGACGTACCATTACCGGGCGTACGCGATCAACGAGATCGGGGTCGGATACGGAGCGGATATGACATTGGGCACGCTCCCCGCCGCGCCGGTGGCGATCCAGGCGAGCCATGTCACCGGCAGCTCCTTTACCGCGCGCTGGAACGCGGTCACCGGCGCGACAGGGTATACGCTGGATGTGTCCACCAACAGCGGATTCACACAGATGGTCAGCGGATATAACGGTCTGGCCATCGGCCCCGTGCTCTCGTATACCGTCAGCGGATTGTCCCCGGTGACACCCTACTATTACCGTGTCCGGGTGACCACCGCGAACGGCACCAGCCAGTCCTCCAACACCATCGGAGTGTCCACCACCCAGCTGACGCAGACGATCACGTTCCCGGCGCTCCCGGCCGCGGTCTACGGGGATGCGGACATCGCCCCGGGTGCTACCGCATCGTCGGGACTTCCGGTCACCTACCAGAGCAGCAATACGAATGTCGCGCAGATCGTCGACGGCAAGATCCGGATCATCGGGGTCGGCTCGGCCGTGATCACCGCCTCACAGGACGGAAACACGGCATGGGACAACGCGCCGGTACAGCAGCGGACCCTGACCGTGTCCCCCCGTCCGATCACGGTGACCGCGAACGGGTCGTCCAAGGTGTATGGAGACGCCGATCCGGCTTTGAGCTATACAGTCACCACGGGCACCCTGGTCGGATCGGATACCCTTACAGGCACGCTGTCGCGAGCCCCCGGCGAGGACGTCGGGCACTACGCGATCGGGCAGGGGACCTTGAGCGCCGGGAGCAATTACGTACTCACGTTCAACCCCGGGAATTTCCTGATCGCGACACGATCGATCACGATCACCGCGGATGCCAAAACCAAGGTGTACGGGGATCCGGATCCCGCGCTCACCTGGTCGGTCACAGCGGGCACACTGGCCGACGGGGACACCATCACGGGCTCGCTGGTGCGGACCGCGGGTGAGGATGCCGTGACGTACGGGTACGCCATCGGGCAGGGGACGCTTTCCGCGGGGGACAACTACGCGATCACCTATCAGGGGGCTGTCCTTTCGATCACCAGGCGGACGCTGGTCATCCAGATCGACGAGGTGAGTAAAACCTACGGAGAAGCGGATCCGGAACTGACCTGGTCTTTTGTCTCGGGATCGGTGCTCGAGGACGACCCGTTCACTTGTGAGCTGGGCCGGATTCCGGGGGAACAGGTTGGTGCGTATTTCATTTACGCGGAAACCCTGGTGTGGGACCACACCAACTACACAATCATGACCTATCACAAAAATCTGCTCATCACGCCCCGGGCGATCACGGTCACCGCGGCGGCGGAAGGGAAAACCTACGGGGACGAGGATCCGGCGCTGGACTGGACGATCACGTCGGGCACGCTGGTGACAGGCGACTCGCTCTCGGGTGTCCTGACACGGGCTGCGGGGGAAGACGTCGGGAGCTATGCCATCGGGCAGGGAAGCCTTTCGGGCGGGGCCAACTACGCGCTCTCGTTCGTGCCCGGCACCTTTACGATCTCGCAGCGCCCGCTCACCGTGACCGCGGATGCCAAAAGCAAAGTGTATGGAACTTCGGATCCCGCGCTCACCTGGACACTCACCGCCGGCACCCTCGTCGACGATGACGCGATCACCGGGGATCTCAGTCGCGTCGCGGGAGAGGACGTCGGAAACTATGCCATCGGGCGGGGGACCGTAAGCGCGGGAGACAATTACGCGATCACGTTCGAATCCGCACCGCTTGCGATCACGCAACGTCCGATCACGGTCACCGCGAACAACCGGAACAAAACCTACGGGTATACGGACCCGCTGCTCACCTGGAGTGTGACCGCGGGGTCGCTGGTCAGTGGTGACGCGATCACGGGGGATCTGGCCCGGGTATCCGGCGAGGACATCGGGCGTTATGCGATTCTCCAGGGCACGCTGACCGCGGGGGACAACTACGCGATCACCTATGTGCCTGCCGAAATCGTCATCGCGGCCCGCCCGATCACGATCACCGCGAATGACCGGTACAAGACCTACGGGGTCATGGACCCGGTGCTGACCTGGGGGATCACCGCGGGCTCGCTGGTGGACGGGGACGCGGTCACGGGCGCGCTCGCGCGGGTGTCCGGGGAGCAGGTCGGGAGCTATGTCATTTTGCAGGGGACCCTGGACGCGGGGGAGAACTATGCCATCACGTATGTGCCGGGTGAGATCACCATCGGAGCCCGCCCGCTCACGGTGACCGCGGACGCGCGGAGCAAAGTGTACGGCGGAACCGATCCGGAACTGTCCTGGGCGCTGACGTCCGGGACGCTCCTGGAAGGGGACGCGATCACGGGCGCGCTGGTACGCGTGGCGGGCGAATCGGCCGGGAGCTATGCGATCGGGCAGGGGAGCCTCTCCGCGGGGGACAACTACGCGATCACCTATGTGCCCGCGGACTTTGTCATCGCGACCCGTTCGATCACGGTCGCGGCGCATGCGGCGAGCAAGATCTACGGAGATGCGGATCCGGCACTGACCTGGCATCTCGTGGAGGGAGAACTCTTCGGAGGTGACACGATCACGGGGGATCTCTCCCGCACCGCCGGAGAACACGCAGGGAACTATGCCATCGGGCAGGGGAGCCTCTCCGCGGGGGACAACTACGCGATCACCTTTGTCCCGGCGGATCTTGTGATCGCATCCAGATCGATCACGGTCACCGCGGATGCCAGGAGCAAAGTGTACGGGAATCCGGATCCCGCGCTCACCTGGTCTCTCTCCGGAGGCACGCTGGTGGACGGAGACGCGATCACGGGCGCGCTCAGCCGGACCGCGGGGGAAGACATCGGGAACTACGCCATCGGGCAGGGGAGCCTGACCGCGGGGGACGACTACGCGATCACGCTGATCCCCGCGCATCTTTCGATCACCCGGCGGCCGCTTTCCATCTATATCGATGCGAAGGAAAAAACCTACGGAGATCCGGATCCGGAACTCACCTGGCGGATCCCGGAGGGCATGCTGGTCGCAGGAGATTCCTTTGACTTCGGCCTTATCCGTCAGGCGGGCGAACAGGTCGGGTATCGCCTGATCCTGCCGGACCGGCACATCGAAGAAGGCAATTACAGCCTCTCCATCTATTATGAGTATCTCAGGATCACCCCGCGCCCGATCACTGTGACCGCGGATGCGGAAAGCAAAGTGTACGGGGATCCGGATCCGGATCTGGGCTGGACGGTGACGTCGGGAGCGCTGGTGTCGGGCGATGTACTGACGGGCATCCTCGCACGGGAATCGGGCGAGGATGTGGGCAGCTACGCCATTTCGCAGGGCGCGCTCACCGGGGGCGACAATTACACGATCACCTTCGAACCCGCGGAACTTTCGATCTCGCAGCGCGCGATCACGGTCACCGCGGGCCTCGTGAACAAGATCTACGGAGACGCGGATCCGGAACTGACCTGGGCGATCACCGAGGGCGAACTGGCCTATGAGGACGCCCTCGCGGGCGGGCTCGCCCGCGTCGACGGGGAAGACGTCGGGACCTACGCGATCGGGCAGGGCACGCTGGACGCGGGAGACAACTACATACTCTCCTTTGTACCGGCAGAGCTCTGGATCTCGCAGCGCCCGATCACGGTGTCCGCGGATGCCGTAAGCAAACACTACGGGGATCCGGATCCGGTGCTCACCTGGACTCTGACCGCAGGTTCCCTGATCGGGGAGGACGTCCTCTCGGGCGATCTCCTCCGCGCGGCGGGTGAGAACGCCGGGCACTACGCGATCGGGCAGGGCACCCTGGACGCGGGCGCCAACTACGCGATCACGTTTGAACCGGCGGACCTCACCATCGCCCCCTATCTGGAGGAGCTGGAACACGGCGCGGTGCAAAACGGCACCGATGCGGACAACGACGGCTCGCTCCACTACATTCCGACCGCGCGGGCTGGCTTTGGATTCGCCTACTGGTCGGACGGAACCACCCTGTTCTCCACCCACCCTGAACTGGTCGACCCCGCGGGCGGGATCGGCGCCTACACCCCGGTGATCTGGCCGGTCGGGCCCGCCACCGACATGAGGACAGTCCCGCTCGCACCGGGAGCCCCCACCACGGTCAGCCTGCTGAACGGCGCGGTGCGCATGATCCTGCCCGCGAGCGCGGACCTGGAAGCGGTGCTCTCGATCACGCCGGTCACTGCGTTTGACGAAACCCTTCCATTTGACCAGACCGATGCTCTCCCGGAGGGACTGGCACCCGCCTCCCGGTTCTTCACGATGCTCCGGAGCGAAAACCTCACCGGGATGCCCATCCGGATCGAGATCGACCTGGCGCTGCTCGACACGAACCTGAGTGACGACGAGACCGCCAGTCTGGTCCTCTACCACTGGGACGAAGGGGCGGGCGCCTGGGAGCGCACCAGCATCCTGGATCAGGGGATCGATGAAGCTGCGGGCATCCTGTGGGCCGAGCTCGATCACTTCAGCACTTACGGACTGTTCTACGAAGCGGACGTCGCGGACACCGGCGACACCGGCACCTCTGTTGCCGGACTGATGGTACTGGGCGGCGGACTGCTCGCGGGATCACTTGTGGTGCTGCTCCGGAAACGTCGGTTACGTGAGAACGGGGAAACAGCACAATCCTAACCGCACGACCTAACGATAGCATCCCCATCGGAACGCCCGGTTTGTCTTTTGCCGGACAAGCCGGGCTTTCCTTTGCCCGGGGCAGGGCGATATCACAGTAAAATGATCGCATTTGTGCGGTTTGGATAAAAAACACATCGCTGGCCTGGTTATATCTACAGAGCGGAGATATCTTCCGAATACACCAGAAAATGAATAAATATGTGCCAGGAATACACAAAAAAAACGGACATTTCGCTTCTCAACAAGCTATGAGTCCGGTATACTAATGACAATCGTTTGACTTCTTTGATAAGTACTTGTAATTCATCCGGATCACGAGAGTGAACGGATGACCCGCACGACAGGTTTTCGTTCTCCGGGAGTCGAAAACAATGCAGCCGAAACAGCCAGGCAGTCACAACCCATAGCGGAACACACCAGGCCCGACGGAGGATGGTCTGTTTCGCAGTTGCAAGCAACATTGTGACAAACATCATGCGCAGATAAGCCCAACACGATTTATAATATACACGATGACATTTGTCGGATGCGGCCTGCCTGCCGTCACGATCATCTGGAACGAATATCGCGGAAGGGATCGGCACCTGGAGACCATGCAAATTCCCACTTTTCGTCCCAAACAGTTCCTGCTCCTGGTCTACGATATCTGGGCGGTCAACGTCGCGCTTTTCCTGGCCTATTTTTTCCGCCACAACACCACGCTGTTCGAGCATATGGAAGGCGATTATCCGACGCGTGCCGCGCTGGTGTCACTGGTGTTCCTTTGTTCGTATCTCGCCTTCCGCCTGTACCAGCGGGTCTGGAACTTTGCCGGTCTCCACGACTACTTCACCGGTTTGTTCTCCAACTTTATCGCGGGATTGCTGCTTTGCGTTCTCGAACTCCTGATGCACCAGTCCGATTACGCGCTGATCATCCTTACCTTTATCCTTGCTACTGCGCTCACTCTGGGCGCGCGGATCGGCATCCGGGTGCTACGGCACCAGAAGATTCTACAGTCCAGGCGCAAACAGGACCTGGAGCGCACCCTGATCATCGGGGCGGGCGACGGCGGGAACCTGGCTGTCCGCGAACTCCAGGCTTCGACGGTGAGCACGATGCGCCCGGTCTCGGTGGTCGATGACGACCCGATCCACCACGGGTGGATGCTGTCAGGTGTGCCGGTAGTCGGGGATACCGCCCGGATCCCGGAGATTGTGGAGAAGGACCGGATCGATGTGATCCTGCTCGCGATACCTTCTTTGAAAGAAGAACGCCGGCGTGAGATCCTCCAGCTCTGCCGCCGAACCGGCAAGCCGGTACGGAGCCTCCTCGGCATCCACGATTTCCGTCCCGACCAGGCCTTTCTGGACAACATCCGGGATGTAGATCCGGAAATACTGCTAGGAAAATCGGTGTTCCATTACGACACAGAACGGGTATCCGGATATCTGAGGGGAAAACGCATCCTCATCACGGGGGCTGCGGGCAACATGGGATCGACGCTTGCCCGCCAGGTGGCCGCATATGAACCGCAGTCATTGATTCTGCTGGATATCAACGAAAACGGGCTCCATGAGCTGGTGCAGCATCTTAACCAGCAATGGCCGGATCTCTCCGTCGCGCCGGTCATCCTGACCGTCAAAGACCAGGCCGGCGTGACGCGCATGTTCCGCGCACATCAGCCGCATGTTGTGTTTCACTGTGCGTTTCATAACCAGGAAGACTTTATCGGAGGGACTCCCTCCGAGGTGATCCGCAACAACGTGTTTGGCACCTATCACCTGGTGTGCGCCGCCAGCAATTGCGGGACCGAAAAGCTGATTCTGCTCTCGGACGATCAGGCGTCACACCCCAACAGTCTGGTACATGCCACCAAACGCATCTGTGAGATGATCGCGCAAGGCGGCAATCTCACCTCCCAGACCCGCATCTCCGCCGTTCGATTTGGGGATCTCAACAGCAATGCCTACTACTACTTCCAACGGTTCCGCGAAGAAATCCAAACAGGCGGACCTCTCACTCTAGAGCATGAGGAGATGACCCGTTTCTTTGCCTCCAAGCAGGACGCGAGCCGGTTGATCCTCGAAGCGGTCACACAAAGTCAGGGCGGGGAAGTGTTCTCACTGGATCTGGGGCAACCGCTCCGGATCGCCGATCTGGCCAAAAACGTTGCGGAGCTTGCTGGATTCACCCTGGGAGAGGATCTCCAGCTCCGGATCACCGGCAATGGAAAGGGAACACCTGTCCAGCAGGAAAAAGTGGATGACCCCGCGGGACTCAACCAGACCCAGCACCCCAACATCTTCGCCTCCCGCCAGCATTTCGACGACTATAACAAGCTGGAAAGCAAGCTGCAGGACCTTCGGCTGATCCTGGATCAGGGCGAAGAAGAGGTCATCCGCTACCAGATCGACAAGACGGTCAATGACCTGATCCCGGATTTCGTCCGCTTGAGTTTCGACGAATCCGGCTTATATATCCCGCCCGCCGCAGTCAACGGCAGCACCAACCGTATCTGGCTGTCCTCTCCGCACATGGGCGGTCTGGAACGGCACTATGTGAACGAAGCGTTCGACACCAACTGGGTTGCTCCGCTCGGCCCCAACGTCAACCAGTTTGAACAGGAACTCAGCGACTACATCCAGACAACCGCCGCGGCAGCGATGTCTTCCGGTACGGGAGCAATCCACATCGCTTTGCGTCTGCTCGATGTACAGCAAAATGACTATGTGTTCTGCTCCTCTCTGACGTTCTCAGGCAGTGCCAACCCGATCCTGTATGAAAAAGCGATCCCGGTGTTCATCGACGCGGAACCGGAGAGCTGGAACATGTCTCCGGTGGCTCTGGAAAAAGCATTCGCTGTCTGTCAAAAAGAAGGGAAGATGCCCAAGGCTGTGATCGTGGTCAACCTCTATGGCCAGAGTGCGGACCACGACCGGATCCGCGCGCTCTGCGACCACTTCAAGGTTCCGATCATCGAAGACGCCGCGGAATCCCTGGGAGCCACCTACAAAGGGAAGCAGACGGGTAACTTTGGTCATTTCGGTGTGTTCTCCTTTAACGGGAACAAAATCATCACGACCTCGGGTGGCGGTATGTTAGTATCTGATGACGAGGACGCGATCAAGAAAGCACGTTTCCTGATCACGCAGGCACGGGACCAGGCACGGCATTACCAGCACTCGGAACTCGGGTTCAACTACCGCATGAGCAACATCTCCGCCGGCATCGGACGCGGGCAGCTCAAGGTGCTGCCGATGCGGATCGAGCAGAAGAAGAAGATCTACCAGTACTACCAGCAGGCGTTCGCAGACATCCCATACATCCACATGATGCCGGTCGCCTCCTATGGAGAACCCAACTACTGGCTCTCCACGATCACACTCGACGACGACAGCCCGATCAAGCCCCTGGACATCCTGCTGGCACTGGAGAAGCAAAACATCGAGAGCCGCCCGGTCTGGAAACCCATGCACCTGCAACCCTTCTTTGAGCGGTACCCATTCCATTCGCACACCAATACCAAGCAAGCAAGCATATCTGAAGCACTCTTCCAGCAAGGTGTATGCCTGCCAAGCGACACCAAAATGACGGAAGGGGAGATGGAGAGAGTAGTGGAGATGGTG
>CAZBKR010000072.1:5480-9606 GCA_964492455.1 uncultured Oscillospiraceae bacterium | reverse complement strand
TTAACCGCAGGGTCGTAGGTTCGAGTCCTACTTGAGGAGCCAGAAAAGCCGGTCGATTGACCGGCTTTTTGCTTGTCGAACAGGGGAGTGGAAGTATAATGGTTCCATTCCAACTCCCGATCAAGGATACAGGACAGGTGTCAGGATGAGAAAACCCACCACGCTTCAGATCACACAAGCCGCGGTTGTGACGGCCGCGTATGTGTTGCTGACATTGCCGTTTGCGCAGTTTGCCTTTGGACCTATCCAGTTTCGTCTGGCGGAAGCGATGACGGTACTGCCGGTTTTGTTTCCGGCCGCGGTCCCCGGACTCTTTCTGGGTTGTCTGCTATCCAATCTGTTCAACCCCAACAGTCTTGGACCGATCGATATCGTATTCGGCAGCCTCGCGACTTTGGCTGCCGCGCTGGCGACCTGGCGCATAGCACGCAGGACGACAGGTTTGACTCCGGCTGTTCGCAGAATACTGTGTCTGCTTCCACCCGTGGTCATCAACGCCCTTGTGGTCGGAAGTTATCTACCGTTTCTCCTGATGGATCCCGCAAGCAGCGCTTCGCCGTTATCACTGGTGCCGATCAATATACTGACTGTAGGCGCAAGCGAAGCGGTTGTTGTTTTTGTCGTCGGCCTTCCTTTGCTGATGGCGCTGGAAAAGCGTTATCCGGTGCGGAAGGAATTATAAGAAGGAGCCGGGATATGCCACATTATTACGACGCGGCCCCTGCGGGGGAAGAACGACACGACCAGGCAACACTCCATATCGACGGGCGTGATTTCTCGTTTGTGACGTCGAGCGGAGTGTTCGCGAGCCATCGGGTCGATTTTGGAACTCAGCTCCTCCTGGAAACCGTCATAGAGCAGATCCGTTCGCAAAGCACCAAAAGCGGGCGATTGCTGGATCTGGGATGCGGCTACGGCGTCGTCGGCGTGGTCATGAAAAGGTTCTTCCCGGCAATGGATGTCGTGATGGCGGACGTTAACGCGCGCGCGATCCGGCTGGCGGGCGAAAACGCATCGCGCAACCAGGTCTCGTTTGCTCAGATTGTCCAGTCAGATGGATTTACCAACCTCGAAGGGATGTTTGACCATATCCTCACCAATCCGCCGGTCCGCGCCGGAAAAGCGGTGGTACATTCGTTCTTTGATGGTGCTTATAAGCATCTCGTCCCGGGTGGTTGCCTCTATGTTGTTCTCCAGAAAAAACAGGGGGCACCTTCAGCGGCAACCTATCTGGAGGCCTTGTTTGGCAACTGTACCGCGATTGCGAAAAGCGCGGGATTCCGTGTGCTCCGGTGCCAACGGTGAATACGCTCGTCCGTCTACTATGCAGAACACTGCTGATATGCCTGCTGGTGATCTTTCTGGCGGCGGCATCCGGGTGCGGGGCGCACGGTCCGGTCGGCGAGGTCGACTATGACGCCGATCTCGCGTACCTGTCTCCGGAAGTTCTGGAGGGGGAAGAAGGGGTCGGGATCGTTTACCGGCAGGTGGAGGACACCGCCGCGTTTCTGGCCGGGCGGGAACGGCCGGTCCTGATTCTGCTGTCGGATCGTTTTGGTGTGCTGAACCGCACGGCGACGTTGCTGCTTGAGCAACTGGCATATGAATACCGAGGCCGGATTGACTGTCTCCGGGCGGAGTCATCCGCGTATCCCGACCTGATGGCTTTTTGCCAAGCAGGGAGCGCTCCCTGTTTTGCGGTGAGCGATAAGGGGATCTTGCAGCGGACGACCGGAGGATTGTCGTCCGTCGATGAGGAACAGATCCGGTCCATGCTGGACGATTGGACCGGTTCCGGCGGGTGAGCCGGACGTGGATTCATAACCGCAAGGTTAGAATCGTTGTTTTTCTTTCACGCTTTAGACCTTACCGGTAAGTTTGGTTGAAAAGGACAGATGGTTGGGGTAGATTGACAATACCGAATCGCAAGGAGGTCTGTAAAATGGACGAAAAAATCGTGGCGATCGCGGAACGGCTGCGCGGTATGCGCGAGATCGCCGGACTGACGCTGGCCGATATGGCGTCTACAACCGGTGTGCCCGAGTCGGATTACGCGGCCTTGGAGGCTGGCACCCGGGACTTTACTTTTACTTTCCTATATAAAGCCGCGCAGCGACTCGGCATCGATCTCACCGAGCTGTTGTCGGGCGAGTCTCCCCGCTTGACCGGATATGAACTCATCCGGGCGGGCGAAGGGCTTCCGATCAGCCGCCGGGAAGGTTTCCGATACAACAACCTGGCCTACATGTTTAAACATCGTACAGCTGAGCCTTTTCTCGTGACTGCGCCGTATGAGGATGGAAACGAAGGATGCAACATTGTTATGAGCACACATGCGGGTCAGGAGATGGACTATATCCTGTCCGGGCAGCTGCGTATTTCGATCAACGGACATGAGGAAACCATGCGGGCAGGCGATTCGGTATATTACGATTCATCCAAACCGCACGGCATGGTAGCGGTTGGAGGGACGCCCTGTGTCTTTCTCGCGATCGTGATGGGCCCCGGTGGTGCTTGACGTACCTCCCTCCTGAATCCTATCCATAAGTAATATGCAAGGAGAACCGTTCATGCTGAATCTCAACCTGGAGTATCTGCAGGAAACGTTGGACCAGAATGGAAACATCGTTGATTTTTCGTTCCGGCTTCCTGAAAAATTCAACTTCGCCTATGACATTGTTGATCGCATCGCCCGGGAAACACCGGGACGGCGTGCGATGCGCTGGTGCAACGAGGAAGGGGAGACACACACCTTCACGTTTGACGACCTGAGCCGCGAGAGCGATCGGGCCGCAGGACTTTTTCAGTCGCTTGGGATCGGACGCGGCGACATGGTCATGTTGATTCTCAAACGGCACTATCAGTTCTGGATCGCGATTCTGGGTCTGCACAAAATCGGTGCGGTCGCGATCCCCGCGACCAACCAGCTCCAGGTCAAGGATCTGCTGTACCGGTTTGAGTCAGCGGATGTCAAAGCGATCGTTTGTACTGCCGACGGCGACATCACGGACCATGTGGACGCGGCGGCACACCTGTATGGCAAACTGCAGTCCAAACTCATCGTGCGGGGCACCCGCGCCGGCTGGATGTCATTCGACGAGGGCCTGGCGGCGCAGCCGACGTTTATCAAGCCATCGGAGGAAGCGCTTCCCGCCCCTACCGATCCCATGTTGCTCTATTTCACTTCGGGAACCACCGGCATGCCCAAAATGGTCGTGCACGATTACCTGTATCCGATCGGACATATCCCGACCGCAAAGTATTGGCACAAGGTCGATCCCGACGGACTGCATCTCACAGTTTCCGAGACCGGATGGGCCAAATCGGTCTGGGGAAAACTCTACGGTCAATGGATTATGGAAGCCGGGATTGATGTGTTCGACTTTGACCGCTTCTCACCTCAGGTCATGCTCAACCACATCGTAGAAGCGGGCGTGACCACCTTCTGCGCCCCGCCCACGATCTACCGGTTCCTGATCAAGGAAGATTTGGCCAGGTACAATCTGTCTGGTCTGCAGCATTGCACCATTGCGGGGGAAGCGCTCAATCCCGAGGTCTATGAACAGTTCCTGCGCGCGACCGGACTCGAGCTCAAAGAAGGATACGGCCAGACAGAGATGACTCTCGCAGTCGTCACGAATTACTGGATGGCAACCAAACCCGGATCCATGGGAAAACCCTCCCATGCTTACGATGTGGTGCTTCTGGACGAAGAGGGGCAATCGGTCCGTCCGGGGCAGACCGGCGAGATCTGCATCCGGATCGGGGATCACAAGATCCCGGGACTGTTTGAGGGATATCACAAGGATCCCGCACTGACCGCCTCGGTCTGGTACGACGGGGTATACCATACCGGTGACCAGGCCTGGATGGACGAAGACGGTTACTTCTGGTTTGTCGGCCGCGCCGACGACATCATCAAAAGTTCCGGTTACCGCATCGGACCGTTCGAGGTCGAGAGTGTCCTGATGGAGCACCCGGCCGTGCTGGAATGCGCTGTTACCGGAGCGCCCGATCCGGTGCGCGGCCAACTGGTCAAAGCGACCGTGGTACTGGCCAAGGGGTACACACCCAGCGACGACCTGGCCACAGAACTCCAGGATTACGTCAAAACCCATACGGCACC